>PXOY01000015.1 GCA_003021915.1 Parcubacteria group bacterium SW_4_49_11 | reverse complement strand
ATTATCAAACGCGGAGTGCGGAAGGTCACTCCCCAGCTCTTCCATTTGAGTGGGGGATTTGAACGAAAAGTCCGCGTCCGCCATGGAAAAGCGCTCGGGGTTGTGGATGGTGGTTTTGTTCTTAATGGCGAGTAAAATGTCTAAAGAGGGCGCTTCGTCTTCGGACAGGTAACGACTCTCGCCGGTGACCACGAGCGGGAGGTTGAGCTCTTCGGCTAGGGTTTGAATGTGCTTTGTAAGCGTCGCATGATTGTCCCACAGAGAAGAGGGAGCAACTTCCAGAAAGAAATTGGATCCGAATATTTCAGCGTACGCCGCGGCGCATGACTTCGCTCGTTCATAGTCACCGTGAGCCAGCGCTTCATATACCCCACTGTGGTTAATCCCCGAAAGGCAGAACAGATACGCGGAGTGCTCGCGCAACGTATCCGGATCCACCCGCGCTCCGGATGTGCTGTACCCTTCGGTCTGCGCAAAGCTGGAGAGACGAATCAGGTTTTGATACCCTTCATTGTTCTTGGCAAGGAGAATCAGGTGTTCTGTTTCCGGAGAGGTAACTCCTTGGGGGGCGATCCACGTTTCCATGCCGAGGATAGGCTTGATCCCCGCATCCTTGGCCGCCTGATAAAACTCAATCGCTCCGTAAAGGTTACCGGCGTCGGTCAGAGCCAAACTGTGCATTCCGTTCTTCTTGGCTTCTTCCACGAGATCCGGAATTTTGCTGAGGGCCGTCAATAAGCTGTAGTGCGAATACGTATGTAAATGCGTGAAATCGGGCATAGTATTTGTAGTATAGCACGTTTGAAGGCCAGGGTGCTAATGATGTCCTAATACGACTTGGACTTTTGTGTACGACGACGGATGAGCGTGCTCCAGGAAGCGAAGCGTTCTCCCAACACAGTTTTACGGAGAGCATAGAACAGCAGAAGGACGAGCGGAATCAACAGGGTGAGAATGGGGCCGAGCTTGGCGGCGTCTTCGTAAGGCGTGCCGCCGAAGATGCGATCCGCGAGGAAAAGAGATACCGTGATGTCTATGCCGGCGAGCAACCCCAGAATCGGCAGATGGCGCGTGCGAACACCTTGCGGATAGGACAGGCCGGCCGCGTGGCCCATGATAGCCGCCAGAGAAATGCCGATGAGTTTGCCCCCGACCAGCGAGACAAAGATAATGGCGGTGAGCGCAGTGAAGGAGTTAGCCGTGATTGCCACGCCGGCGTTTGCGAGGGCAAAGAAGAAGAGGCCGTATTCAATGAACGGCGAAATCTGAGTCGCGAAGCAACTGAGCGGACTGCGTTCTTCGTTCTCTTCTGTGGACTCGGTGTAGAGGCCAAGATCGCGTTTCGGCCAAGGAATGAAAGGGACGATGATCGCCAGAGAAAGCGCCGGATGAAGTCCCGCTTCCACCATGCCGAACCAACTGACTACACCCGCGCTTCCAATATACCAACCCCACCCCTGTACGCCCTTTTTACGCAATGCATACGCTATAGCCACGGCTACGACAATGAGGCCCACCCACGGGAGAACAAATCCGTGCGTCGGGTGGGGATAGAACAAGGCTAAGACAATCATGCCGATCGCGTCGTCGAGAATAGCGAGCAGCAATAGAAACTGAATGGCTGGGTGGCCCGGCCCGAACAACAACCGCGCTCCGAGCCACGCGAATGCGATATCTGTGGCAATCGGAATACTAAGACCCTTCCAGAGCGCGGTGTTTTCCAGGAACAAAAATACCAGCCCCACGTAGAGGAGAGCCGGTATGACGGCGCCGACAATCGTAGCAAGGATGGGATTGAGGGCGCGTTTCGGATTTTCGAGACAGCCGCCGGGGAGCATGGCTTCCACAAGTTCTTTGGTGGCCAACCCGAAGAAGAACGCCATGAAAACCTCGTTAATCAGGCGCTTAAATGTCGCCTCAAACGGCCCAATATGAAAGAGCGGCGTATTGAGAAACGACTCATACGCCACCGGAGCCCAGTTGGCAAGAAACATCGCCACCGCAATTCCCAAAATCAACGGCAGAGAATATTCCGAGATCACCTGCATCGTAGCTTGACGGCGTGTCATATCACACCCGGGCTATATGTTCTATTCCTGCAGTGATGGCGATGTAACGTCAGCACATAACATCTTATTCTAAACCTCTCGGCGTATGTTTGCAAGAGCAGACAGTCTATCCTCTGGTAACATTACGTACGTTAGAATGAACAAGACAGAAAGCTCATGTGTTCAATGAGCATTGTAAAAACTCTAGTTTTTACGTGATCATACAAGCGTCAATAAAGAGTGAGGCGCACTCGAAGGTCGGTGGAGTTCTTCTTACGTTTGAGATGCGCTTAAAAAATTATGTTGAGTGAGTGGTAGGTGTATCATATAGTAAAAGGAGTACAACTACGTATGAATATCGAACAAGGACCGTCTTTCGGACCAAACACATCTGAACAAGAATCAAAGGAAGAAGTGTCGCCGGAGGAGAACATCATGTCCGCCTCAGAATATAAAGATGTGGAGCATGAGGTTCCATATGTGTATAAACTTGAGGATGAGACCGGAGAAATTGAGTATTTTGGGTCTCCGCATGTAAATGATCCGGAAGATGAAGTGTTTTCCCAGATAGAACAGACGTTCGGACAGACGAGACCGGACATTGTACTGGTAGAAAACATGCCCCTGGGAGAGACTGAAGATATCCGACAAAACGCGCAGATGTACTCTCGAGAAGAGGTTATTAAAGGCTTGGGAGAATCGGGATTTGCTATTCAGTTGGCAGCCCAGAACAATACAGAATTTGACTCTCCGGAACCGAGTGACGAAGAGTTGTTTGCACATTTGGAAGAAAAGTTTACGCGAGAAGAGATATTTGCGTGGTGTGTATTACGTGCGTTGGCGGAGTATCATCAAGAAACGTCTTCCAACTCAGACCAAGAAAATAATTTTGAGAGGTATATAGAACCCGTAATTGAGGAATTTACAGAGGTTACGGATTGGAAAGATTTTGATTATTCCTATGAGCATGCCATCAAGGTCGGTGAACAGCTTCTTAGTCAATCTATCACTCCCGAACAAGAGACGGATGCGGAACGTATGGTTGATCCCACCCCGTGGGAAGATCAAGAGCAGACAGTACTTAACCGGATAGGCGAGGAGGCTTCTCTGTTTCGGGATGAGCATATCGTCAAGCGGATTGCCGATTTGAAAGAACAGAATACATATCAGTCCATTTTTGTCGTGTATGGTGCGAGTCATGCAGTTATGCAAGAACAGGCATTACGAGAATTATTTAACGAGTAGTATTAACAAATCGGTATATGAACATAATCTTAGAAGGGTTTTGGGGCATCGGGAAATCAACATTAGCGCACACATTGCAAGATACCTATGGCTATACGTTTATTCCGGAGCCGACGACTCAGTATTTGGAAACGCCTCCCGAAGACTACAGTATATGGTATAGAGATCAATATTGCCAGATTACGACCAATTTACACGCAGGCATGTATTCTCAGCCCATCGTCATGGAACGATCGATTATTTCTACTATGGCGTATGCATATGTGCATAATACCGAGATAGACTTTACGTATGACGTATTTGAGCAATTGAAAGAATGGTACCGAGCGAATAGCTGTCTGATCGTATTTCTGTATGCGGATATGGAAATGGTATATGCCAGGCATTTTTGGGTACGAGACAGGGAACTAATGAAGAAATACCAAGAATTTTATACCTATGTAGTACCGTACCGGTATGATTTGCCTACTCTCCCTCTGAATCAGTTCCGTAATGCTAAACGGAAAAATACCGAACGTATGGTTCACACCATAATGCGTGCCATACATGAACAAAGAATAGCGCAAGTTAATGTAGTCGTATTTCGGAGAAACACTGAGGGAGATGTTGAAGTATTGGTTTTAAAACGAAATCAACACAAAGGGGGATTTTGGCAAACAATTAGTGGAGGCATTGGGCCGGGTGAATTTCTTTCTCAAGGAGCGTTACGAGAACTACAAGAAGAGACCGGAATTCACGGGCAAAGAGAACGATTACATCCGGTTAATTTTCAGTTTTCATTCATGGGTGAGGAAGGATACGAATTAAACGAATATATATTTACCTATCAGATACAAGAGGCCGATGCGATCCGGTTAAGTCATGAACATGAAGATTATGTGTTCCTATCTGTTGCAGAGGCGAAAGAAAAAGTCAACTATGAAAGTAATAGAACTATTTTAGACTACGCGTTTGGGTAATGACATATGATCAGAAACCCCGTTTTGAAGGCCGGCAGCCGAAGACGCCCAACGTTCGGCCCCGGAGCCTGTGCCGTCTTTGGGGGGCTGAGACACGCATTTGAAGAGTTCTGGTGACCTCGAAGAATGGAACACGTGAACGTGTGGGTGTATCAATGAGGGGGTACTTCAGAGAAACCTTGCGTCCGTTCCCTCGCAACGACTATACTGCGGGTAATAAGGTTTGCATATATGGCCCTCTCCGATACCGCGATACGCGAGCGTATTCAGAGCGGCACTATCGTCATTGATCCGCTCAAAGACAAGCACTTGGGAACCTCCAGCTACGACGTGTCCTTGGGACCGTGGTTTTTCCGGGAGCAGAAACCGCAGAACATGCGGGTGTATAACGTGTACAATCCGCGACACACCGAACAGGTGTGGGGGAAGGAGCCGGAGTACGCGCCCTACACCCAAGACGCTCTTGAGGAGGTAGAATTTGTAGGCATTGCTCCGGATGATCGGGTGATTCTGATTGAACCCGGTGAGACGATTTTAGCCCACACGGAAGAGTTTATCGGCGGCAAAGATCATATTACGACCATGATGAAGGCGCGCTCCTCCATGGGACGCAACTTTTTGGAAGTCTGTAAGTGCGCCGGCTGGGGCGATGTCGGGTATGTCAATCGGTGGACGATGGAGATTACGAATAACTCCCGCTACTACAGTATTCCGCTCGTCGTGGGGCGGCGTATTGCCCAAATTATTTTCTTTGACGTCGGCGAAATCGAGAGTCAAGATTATACGGCCACGGGGAAATATCAGACTACGCCCGATTTAGAAGACATTAAAGCCAACTGGAGTCCCCAGATGATGGTGCCGAAAATGTACAATGATCGAGAGATTTTCGAAGAAGATTAGATATACAATTTTAAAAAGAGGAAGACACATCTTATCTCCAAGCACTTGCTACCTGCTACTCTAAACAACCATATATCAACAGTATATCTTCCATTCCAAATACCAAATACTATATTCTAAATACTACATTCACACCGCAATCGGTGCCTTAATCGCCGGATGCGGATCATAGCCTTCGAGATGAATATCGTCGTACGAGAGGTCGTCAAGCGAAGAGAGGTTTTCGTTGAGGGTTAATCGAGGAAGCTCGCGCGGCGTGCGCTCGAGTTGGGTCTCGGCCTGTTCCACATGGTTGAAATAGAGATGTGTGTCTCCGAAGGTGTGAATAAATTCGCCCACCTGGTAGCCCGTAAGATGCGCGATGATGTGCGTCAGTAACGCATACGAGGCAATATTGAACGGTACGCCGATAAAGACATCCGCGCTTCTTTGATACAGCTGACAAGAGAGTTTTCCGTCTTCCACATAGAACTGAAACAGGCAGTGACACGGCGGAAGTTCCATGGTCTCCAAATCAGCAACGTTCCACGCGCTGATGACATGGCGACGGCTGTAGGGCTTATGCACCAAATCTCGGAGGACGCGCGCGATCTGGTCAATCGTCTCACCCTCGGGGGTTTCCCAACGCCGCCACTGCTTACCATACACCGGCCCCAAATCGCCCCATTTTCTCGCGAATTCTGCGTCCTCTTTCAGGTTAGCAATAAATTCTTGCTTTTTCTTCTGCCAGTCTTCGGAGTATTTCGGATACTGCTCGCTCAGGTTATTGGTCTCCAGATAATTCTGAAACGGCCATTCGTCCCAGATATGAACGTCGTTATCCACGAGATACTTGATGTTTGTATCTCCTTTTAAAAACCAAATAAGCTCGTGCGCGATGCCTCGAAAGAAAACCTTTTTGGTGGTTAGCAATGGAAATCCGTCTTGAAGGTTGTATCGCGTCTGATACCCAAACACCCCGCGCGTGCCTACACCAGTGCGATCCGCACGTTCGACGCCGTTCTCTTTGACGTGGCGCAAAAGATTGAGATACTGCCTCATGGTTAATTGCGGCTAATTTCCGGGTAGTCGGCAAGCGATTTGAGCTCCAGATCAGTCTCCACCTGCTCCAAAACCCTGAGAAAACCATAGAGTGTGACAAACTCGCGTTTGGTCAGTTCACTGATGTCCACTAACAGATCCAGGTGCGCGTATTTGTTACCGCACGGCGTGTTCAACGAGAGGAAAAGATTGGTCATAGGTTAGCGCGTTAGTTGCTTGAGGAACGAGGCTATGGATGCGTTTAATTCCTCCTGATGATGGCGGAACGAATGATCGGCTTCCGGCACAAGCTCGTAACTGTGCTCACTTTCGGGGTGGGCGTATCTTTGCAAAGCGGACACCGCCTCACCGGCCCGTCCTTGGAAAAATTCGTCTTCTTCCCCGTAAATGACGAGGCTGGGCACTGTTACGCCGTGCCACTCGCGAAATTTAGGTTTGTCTCCCAGGGTGTAGCCTTGAAATTCGGCAAAGAACGGGAACGTATTATAGTCTCCGTCGGGATTCATAATGTCGTATAGCGCCGCGTACGAATACGGCTGGGGCATAATATCCAACGGGACGTATTCCGTGCCTCGTCCCGCTTCTATCTCACGTCGGCACATATCCAACACGGTATGGAACTGATGTTTACCGAACTGTTCATAAAAAAGCCCGGTATCATCTCCGCCGGCCCACAAGACGTAGCCAGCAACCGGATTCTCTTCGGTGTAGGAGTCATACACGCAGATTTTGTTCGCTCCCGTGGAATGTCCGATCAGATAGAATTCTTCGTAGCCCAACCGCGACAGCTCAGCCAGGGCGCTCTGAATGTCGAGGACAGCCTCGCGAATGGTTTCAAACGCCATGCCGTACATGAACGACTCTCCGCCCGTGCTTTTGAGTTTCTTGATATAGTGTGCTCCGCGATTGTTGAAGGCGCAGTAAGCGATTCCGTGCTCGGCCAACGCCTTTGCTCGCTCGGTATGTTGTTCATGTTTGTAAAAAACTGAAGTGGAGCCCATGCCATGAAGAAAGAGGGCCACTTTCTTGGAATTGTCCGGCTCATAGAGAAGACCGGGCAGTTGTAGTTGATCGTCCGTGAAAATCGTAAGCAGTGAAGGGGACATGCGTATGCGTTCTTTATTTCCATTATAGCACAAGAGCCCTGATTACAAAAGAAGTATGGCGTAATGTTGCATCCATATGGTTTGTGTACTATACTTTGCGTGGAAATTCGGTTCCATTGGAGGTACTGTGGCGTTACATATACTGAGGCAAGACTATAAGCGAATTTTTCGGACAGGTGCTCTTAAAGTGTTGTGTACGCAAGCGTCGGATAACATTTACTTTGGGTTGTGCTTTAGCATCTTGGAACGGACCAACGAGCATGCCAAGACATGTTTCTCCGGCCTGGCGTGCACTCCTCACGACTCGGATAGTAATAAGGTTACCCAACTGTATCAAGTCGGCAAAGAGCGGGTTCATTCGCCCATAGAACTTCATCTTCAGGAATATTCGCCGGACTATCTGGCGTCAAGCGACGTGCTTACTCCCGACGAGCGGGGGTTATTTATCCCGGCCTTAGCCCAACAGATGAAGGTGGGGCCGACGGGAGATAAGGAAGGAATCGTATTTCTTCCGTTTAAGCTTGTTCTTTCCATCACGCCGTGCGCGTTTACTTACTTTCTTCTCGATTTTCTGGCGCCTGATCCGGAATAATCCCGCGTAATTACCCACCCCCGACGACGTTGTCGGGGGATTATATTTCGGGGAGATGGACACAACCTTCTGGTTTCTATGACCCACATACGATACAATATAAACAAATAGCAAAATCAAACATATAAGCCTATGGACATCAAAACCCACCTGAAAAATCACCAAATGCTTTGGAGCGGCGGAATCTGTACGATTCTCTTACTGCTTTTTGTCGGTGGGCTGGTGCTGGCGGCGATGAAGCCGTGGGAGGGAGAAGAAGGCAGTTCTTCCGCTCAGATTTCCTCTGAGCAGTCCGCAGACTCTTCTGATTCTTCGGTACCCAAAGCTCCCCAACCGTCTCAAAGCGAGGTCGTTACGGGGACCATTACGGAAATTGAGGGAACCGACGTAACAGTTTCTTCTCTCCAAGATGAGTCTAGCCAAACATTCTCTCTTTCAGAAAACACTCCTATAACCTTAATTATTGCGCCCGAAAATCCTGATAACTACCGCAAAGAATCTCTCTCCATTTCTGATTTGCGTCTTCAAGATCGAATTGATGTATATGTTACAAATAACGATACCGTGCAAAAAGTAAAAGTAACGGCAGAGGAAGAGCAGAGCGAGGAGCCTCAATCCCCTCAATCTCCTCAATCCTCGTAATCAAAGAACGGGGGTTATCGTACATACCACAAAATGTAATCGGAATCGTTATTGTATTCGCCGCCAAGCTTTTGATTTTTCCACTGACTGGACCCATCATCATACCGGCAACCATGGTTATTCGCTGAATCCCATTGGGGTCCTGTGAAACCAGGGGAGTAGTAACTATACTTATGGTTGTAATTGTAATTCGGATACGATCCACGATGGCTCCCCTCATTGTCAGCAGCATTGAGCACAAGGTCAAAGTTATTACATTCATTGACAACCGCAGGGTCTCTGTTGCTATCTGTATATTCTACAATTGTTTCCATCTGTAAGGGTTCTGGCATGGTCGCATAATAATCTTTCATACTTTTGGTGTTTCCCGGGGATCCCTTAAAATACTTCCCCGCGTCAGCCAAATTATAGGTTATCCAATCATTTGTATCATCCGCAAACATCGTCTCGTCAAAACCGACTCTGTGGTATGCGTTCGATACGTAATCTTGAGATTGGTACTGCGTAATGTCACGATATGCTGAGGCCTCTGACTCCTCAATAATGTACTTTTGAGAAAGTCTCTCTAACTCCGCATCTTGTTCCTGTTGGTCACTCTTGTCATAGCAATGCCCACCATTATCAGTAATCTCTGAGCACACAGCTCGACATGTGTCACCATATTTCATATTCACATCCGAGCAATCATAGAAATAATTCCCGGTTACATGACTGGCAATAAGGGTCCAACCTCCTCCAGCAATATCCATATTGCAGAGGACACGTATAGAATCATCCTCGCCCTTTCCAGACGGATCGATCGCGTAATCAGCTCCCGTCGTTGAATAGCCGGCATTCTGCACGTCTTCACAACTCGCGTAATCGCTCTTTAAGGCCCATTCTTGGGTGGTCGTGGTATTTCCATCGCTATCGATCACTTCAATTGAGTAGGAGGCTGATCCGGGAGAAGAGGGAGTGGTGGTACGTAGTTGAAAATTGTCTTCTTCGGAGGGCTTAATATCTATCTGAGAGGACCATGTTGGAGAACCGGTTTTCTTAATATCCACGTTACTGTCTTTCGGATCAAGCGTCACTTCTTGGTTGTAATCTTTAGGGTCAATGGTATCTGATAATTTTTGCGTGCCCAGTTGAGCATACGAGGTGTCCGTACTAAATTCGGGGGTATCATCCGGTTTGAAACTCACCTCCGGACAGTCCCAGGGAGTACTTTGGTTGGCGAGGGCATGCGCGTAGTCAAAGCTTTCGTCATATTCATTGGACAGCCTGCGTACCGCGTCCTCTTTCGAGCTGAAACAGAATATGGCGTCTTCCGTCACGGTGGGAGTAACCACGCCGTAGCCCTCAGACTCTCCCCTGATAAGTTCGGCACGGTCAAACCCTACCTCGTTGAACCGCTCGATGGCGTCTGAGATATCTTGCAACCGACCGTCCTCCAAAGAACCGCTCTCATATCCTTTATAGGTATCGCCTTCCGATTTAATTGTGCTTTGCGTACCTTCCAGCTCACTGAGCTTTTGCTTGATGTCGCTGTTTTCCGCTTGTACTCGCGCCCGCTGTAGTGCGGCAAGAATTCCCGCCGCCAATAGCGCAATAACCGCGATAACCACTAAAAGCTCTATGGCCGTTAGTCCGTTCTGTTTTTGCATATATTTCTATGATACCGTATCTCGGGTGTGTGTCAAAAACGCACGTAACATATGCTATGCTGAGGATGTATGTCCATTCACCAACTCCCTCAACACGTTGTGAACAAAATCGCCGCGGGCGAAGTGGTGGAACGTCCCGCCTCCGCGGTCAAGGAACTCGTGGAAAACGCGTTAGATGCAGATGCTACTAACGTCTCCGTTTCCGTAATTGATGGGGGAAAGACGCGGCTGAAGGTTACGGATAACGGAAGCGGTATTGCGACCGAGGATCTCGATCGAGTGTTTGAGCAACATGCTACGAGCAAGGTCCAGGCAGTAGAGGATTTGGAGTCGTTGACCAGCCTTGGTTTTCGCGGGGAGGCATTAGCAACAATTGGATCGGTGGCGGAAGTATCATTGGCGACCCGCACGGCAGAGGCCGCACACGGCACGCTGATGGAAGTTTCGGGTGGTGAGGAACAAAGTCGGCGCTCGCATCCGATGGCGCGTGCCGGCACGGACGTAGAAGTGAAGCACCTGTTTTATAACACGCCCGCCCGTCGTAAATTCCTCAAAAAGGCGCACACCGAACTCAAGCATATTACGCGCTTGATGGAAGAGTTGGCGTTGGCTCATCCGGAGGTGACGTTTGAGGTGTTCTCCCAGGACAGGCGCCTTGTGAGGTACGAAGCGGCGGATCGCGAGCAGCGCGTGGCGCAGGTTTTAGAGCAGACGGACAAGGAGTGGTTGGTCCCGGTGGAGTATTACGGCAAAGACATGACAGTCTCGGGGTTTGTCTCGCATCCGCATTGGACGCGAGCCAATCGGCAAGGCTTTTTTGTGAGCGTGAACGGACGACCGGTCGGGCAGCAGATGGTGGCGCAGGCAGTGCTTAAAGGCTACGATACGATGCTCGAGAAAGGACAGTATCCGGTGTTCGCGCTGGATATTACACTCGATCCGTCGCTCATAGATGTGAATATCCACCCGCGCAAAGCCGAGGTGCGATTCTCCAACGAGCGAGAGGTATTCTCCGGCGTTCTAAAGGCGGTGCGGAGTGCGCTGGAGCGGCACGCGTTTCATAATCTCTCCGGCGTGACCGAGCGTATGACCCGGAGTACTCCGGAAGGGAGCAGTACGGGTGGGAAAAACGTGTCGTCTGCTGGGCAAAGATCGTTTTCCGGTCAAGGAATACCCGGAATGGGTCAGGCTCCTCCCGCTTCTCGTGCGAGCGGGGGAGTGAAGGACGCGAAGCGATCAGAAACCTTGATTGATCGGGTGCGAGAGGCGCCGACGAGGTATCAGGTGGAACCGGTAGCTACTTCACAATCGGAACAGCCGCAGTTCTTTACGCTCTGGAATCGGTATCTCGTTTTGACCGGGGAAGACGGGTTGTATCTGATCGATCAACACGCGGCGCACGAAAAGCTGCTCCTTGAAGCATTCACTCAACACCCGTCGCACACCTCGGTGCAGAGTTTGATAACCCCGATTACGCTTTCGGTTGCCGGTTCGCAGGCGCAAATCTTAGCCAGTTTTCTGGAAGAGTCTTCGGTGTTTGAGGTTCAAAAAGAAGAAGGAATGATCCGTGTGACGCACATTCCGCGGGTGCTTGTCGATCGCGACCTCGACGCGGTGTTTAGTTGGTTAGTAGAACGGGTGGAAACGGAGCCTGACTCGGAGCCGGTTGCCCAGATGGAGCGCGAAGTTCTCAAAGAGATGGCCTGTAAAGCGGCGGTTAAAGCGGGAGACGCGTTGAAGGAGCGGGAAGTAACGGAACTCGTTGCGAATGTGTTTGCTTCGCGGACCGGCTTTACCTGCTGCCATGGTCGGCCGGCTGTAGTACAATTAACAGAGAAAGAACTCGATACCCTATTTTCTCGAACGTAATATGCTTCACATGTCTCGATCATTAATGATTCTCACGAGTTTGCCCGTGATTTCCGGCCTCGTATTCTATATGGCGATCGCGTGGAGTGTTTTCGGAGATGTAAATGCCTGGCTGGCTTGGCTTCTCCCGCTGCTCGTCGGGACTGTGTTTCTGGCAACGCTCGGTCTCTTTTTAACCGTTTCAAATATTCGACGAGTGCAGACCAACGTCCTTGCGCTTTTTGTGTTGATGATCCCTTTGTTTTTGCTCTGCGGCATACCCAGCGTGGGTGCGGTTATAGCCATTGCGCTGATGACGCTCATAGCCGGCCTCGGGTACGCGTTTGTGTTTTCTCGTGCGCGTGAGGAAACGAGATATCGGGTGTCGTACGAACCGGTCAAAATTTTATCTCCGACCCTGCGTCTGATGATAGGGATTAATGTTTTGCTTGTTTCCGTGCTCGTATTTTCTGCCCTTCAACAGGATATCTCGTTTCAGACGCGCTCGGTGGAAATTCCGAAGTCATGGTTCAGGGGGCCGGTTCAGCTGGCGACCCCGGTTGTGCGCGCATTCGTATCCGACTATTCCGTAGATATGTCTATTGAAGATATTTTTGCCGATCAGATCCAGACCCAACAGGTCAGCCCCGAGCAAAAACGAGACAGGCAACAGAATACCGAGGAGGCAAATCGAGAATTAGAGGCTCAAAAGGAAAAACTCATCAACCAACGGTTAAATCGTCTGCGGGCAACGCTGGGAGTGCCTATCAACCGCTCAGACACGGTTCCGGAAATTCTGCAGCGAGTCGCCAACGATCGTATACAATCGATGTTTGGCGGCAGTCGTGACGTAGCGGCTGGTATCGCGAGCGTGCTTTTGTTTTTAGTCTTATGGTCCTTATCTATCGTGTTCCTGCCCCTGTTGATCTTTGCGGTGCGTTTGAATCAAGCTGTTCTCTTCCGTACCGGGGTGTTGGAATCTCATCAAAAAACAGTTCAGAAAACGGTGGTGGAGCCCAGTGAATAGAATTCTCTCCCACCCTTGAGAAACGGACCATATCGCGGTATAGTAAGAACATGTCCACATAAGTGTAACGAAGGGTTTGTATGGCCAATCGCGACTATTACGAAATTTTAGGCGTTTCGCGCGACGCTTCCGAGAAGGAGATTAAAAAGGCGTATCGCAAGTTGGCGCACAAATATCATCCAGACAAAGAAGGCGGAGACGAAGACAAGTTTAAGGAAATCAACGAAGCCTATCAGGTGCTTGGTGATCAAGAGAAGCGCAAGCAGTACGATCAGTTTGGAACCGCAGGCTTTCAAGGCGGAGCCGGTGGCCAGGGCGGAACCGGTGGCTTCGGCGGCGCTGGTATGAACTTTGAGGACCTCTTTCGGCAGGCCGGCGGTTTTGGCGGTGCCGGAGGCGGTGGATTTGAAGACATTTTCTCTGAGTTTTTCGGTGGCGCCGGCGGCGGAGGGCAACGAAGTGCGCGCGGTCGCGACATGCAAACCGAGGTAGAACTGACCCTTAAAGAGGCGCACGAAGGCGTTAAACGCACCATGACCATACACAAGACCAGCGCCTGTGATCGGTGCCATGGCTCCGGAGGTGATCCTGACGCGAATTGGCAAACCTGCTCGACCTGTCAGGGCGCGGGTAAGCAACGCCATCAAGTGCAAACCATGCTCGGAAACTTCGTAGAGGAGCGCGTGTGCACAACCTGTAACGGTCAAGGAAAGATTCCGGACAAGAAATGTACGCAGTGTAACGGAAGCGGTACGGTCACCGGTCCGGAAGAAGTGGAGATTGAGGTCCCCCAAGGGATTCAAGATGGACAGACCATTCATGTCCCGGGTAAAGGGGAAGCCGCGGGCCAAGGTGGGCAAAGCGGTGACCTGTACGTGAATGTACGGGTGAAGAACGACACAACGTTCCGACGTGACGGAGATGATCTGTATATGGACCGTCGCGTTCCATTTACAACTCTCGTGTTTGGGGACAAAGTGAATGTGGCCACCTTAGACGACAGCATACGCCTCAAGATTCCGGCCGGTACGCAGTCCGGAGAACGGTTCCGACTGAGTGGAAAAGGCATGTATCGTCTCTATGGACGCGGCCGCGGAGACGTGTACGTAACCGTACGGGCCGAGACACCGGACAATGTTTCGAAGGAAGTTAAAAAACGTCTAAAAGAACTGCAAGAATACGGAATTTAACCCTTGTTTATGGAGTTTCCGGAAATCTTTCAACAGCTGTCGATAGAGCTGTTATTGTGGGCCTTGGTTGTGGGTGTACTCGTGGTGTATGTTCTGTATTACGGGGTTAAGGAAATCGTATTTCTCGCCGCGGCCGGGTATATCGCGCGGGCGATTTTACCGATTTTGCCGTTTTCGACCTCCTCGTTGGGAGATTTTTCTGCGGATTCGGTGTTGTTCCTCGCGGCGCTTCTCGTCATTTTTCTCCTCCTCGGACAGTCTTCTGTGGGGCAAGCGGTACGCATTACGAAAAAGCCGTACTGGGTTTCTTTCTTGTTTGTCTTGGTAACGGCCGGTTTTCTCTTAAGTAACATTTGGTTTTACAATCAAGGGACGTTGCCCGGTGAAATTCCGTTCATTACGCCATCTTTATTCAAAGGCCAATTAGCTCAGATTATTTGGCTCTTGGCTCCGCTGGTGGTATTCTTTTTCTTACAAGCAAATAAGCGATCGTAGTGTATGAAGTGCGGGCAGTGTTTTTCGGACGAGACGCGCATTTTGGATTCGCGGGTATCAAACGAGGGGATGCAAGTTCGCCGGCGGCGGGAATGCGCCGTATGTAGCTACCGGTTTACGACCACGGAAACGCGAGAGGCGCTGGATATTATGGTGCTTAAAAAAAGCGCGGCCAAGGAGCGGTATTCCCGTAATAAACTGTTTGAAGGATTGAATTTCGCGCTGCAGAAACGGCCCGTAACGAAGGAGCGTATCCTTGATCTGTGTCTCAATATTGAGGCAGAACTGATTACCAAGCACTCCAAAGAAGTAGACACGAAAACGATCGGAAGCACGGCCCTCAGGCATCTGAAGGATGTCGATGAAGTGGGGTATATTCGATTTGCTTCGGTATATCGAGATTTCAAGACCATTAAGGGCTTTCGGCGAGAAATTGAAAAATTCTTACCCGAGGAAGAAAAACGCCGTTAGGACTCCGCGTACATGCGAAGCACCGTGTCCGTGTTGTCGTAGGCCACGATTTCTCCGTTGTGCATTAAAATGCTATTGGGACACAATTCCCGAAGTTCATCAATATTGTGACTGACCACCAGCGCCGACTTGTTCATCTCTTTGAGTCGGTTGAGGCGTTGTTCCACCTTTTGCTGAAACTTGATGTCCGTGGTGGCGGGGATTTCGTCGAACAAATAGACATCTGCGTTAATGTTGAGCATCAGTCCCAGCATGAGCCGAGTCTTCATACCGGTCGAGAGCTGTTTGATTTTTTGGGAACGAAATTCATGCAGACGAGAGAAAGAGATAATTTTCTCGTAAATCTTCAGTGCTTCACTGCGCGGAAGGCCGACCTGCAGGGCTTTCACCATGATGGCGTCCTGTACCTGGCCTTCCGGATGCAGTTCTTCGTCGGGCCCGAAGAAGGGCAGGACCGCCCCTCCGACTTCAATTGTGCCCTCGTCGGGACCGTAATAGCCGCCGACCATTTTTAACAGGGTACTTTTTCCGCTCCCGTTTTCTCCTAAGAGACCAACCCATTCTCCACTATAAAGCGCGAGAGAAGCTTGTTTAACCGCGGGACGTTTGATTTTTCGAACGCTCTCGAATCCATCCATTTTGCCTTTGGATGGTTCTTGAACGTTGATGTTAAAGTATTTGGAGGCGTTTTCGACGTTTATGACCGGTGTCTGTCTATCACCCATGCGAGCACGTTATTTACCTCTATTATAGAGAAGATGTGGAGAGGATGCAAGTACACTAAAGATACGAGAATTTAGAGAAGCCGGAAGCCAGCGTGAATAGTATCTAGAATTTAGTATTTAGTATTTAGTATTTAGTATTTGGAATGGAAGATATACAGTAGATATACGGTTGTGATTAGTAGCACGTAGCGCGTAGCAAGTGCTTGGAGGTGAGTGATTTTGTGTCCTCCTCTTTTTAAAGAGGAGGTGCCCGAAGGGCGGTGGAGTTCTCGTGACGAAGTCTTTTAATTTTGAGATGCGTTCTAGATACTAAATTCTATTGAACAACCGTATATTATCGATTCCTACTCCCCTTATGTGATAGGCTACATGTATAGCAAAAAAACAAAACTTGTATGAATACCACGCCTCAAAGACGCGCCTTCACCTTACTGGAGATATTACTGGTGGTAGCGGCGATCGGTATATTAGCGGCGATTGTCATCGTG
>PXOY01000014.1 GCA_003021915.1 Parcubacteria group bacterium SW_4_49_11 | reverse complement strand
CTATAAAGAGGTTATCGAACACGCCGAACGCACCGGAGAGCCGCCCTTTATTCCCAAAGATTGGACGGGCCAACCTTCTGTGGAAGCTCCGCGCGGATTTCATGAATACCGAGATGTTTCTCCGGAAGACACTGCCCGCCGCGAAACAGAGGAAGAGACCGCTTTGTTTGTCTCTTCGACCCAATACCTCGGGCGAGTGATCGCGAATACGAGTTTTGAAGTCCAACCCACCGATGTATACCTGGTGGAGTTCGACTTTACGCAACGCCCCGGGCAACTACCTGACGAAACAGAAGCATTTTTAACTGACTTGACATTTTATTCGTTCCCGGAACTCATGGAGCTTAAGCGAAACGGCGAGCTCTTTTGCGGATTTACGCTCGCGGCCATTCAGAACGCGGTATTTCAGCACCCGTCCTGGTTTATTCGGTTTTTGGGAGGGTACACGAAAGACGATCTCGCCTAACCGGCACCGGGGGCTCAGTATATGAAACGTTAGGCCAACATAACATACGTAACATCATATGGCCCATACACATGGGACAAAAATCTTTGCGCACTCCTCGAATCTATGATATATAGGACACATACTCAGTAAGCGAACGCGTATGCAAGACGAACCGGGGTACGTATCCATCAAACAGTTTTTCGATCGCCGAGGAGCATTTATTCCCAATCCGTTAGAGAGTCGGTGGCTTCAGCAAAATCTCTCGTTCAGTAACCGAGGCGTCCTCCGGGGTATGCATTTTCAGATCGAGGATTATGCTCAAGCCAAGCTCGTCCGCGTCCTCAACGGCTCGGCCGTAGACGTTATCATGGACCTTAGGAACATTGAGGGAAATCGCGATTATCTCAACGTGTACGTGTACCAACTCTCGCACTTCACCAATGCCAATAATATCAACGCGCTCTACGTGCCCAAAGGGTTCGCGCACGGCTTTCTTACCCTTGAGGACAACACATTGTTTGAGTACTACGTCGACGCCTCCTACGCGCCCGAAAAAGAACGCAGTATTCACTGGACAAACCTCAGCGTGTTCCCCGAAATTTTCGAACAACACGGATTGCAACCGGAAGACATAATCATGTCCGATAAAGACCAGGCCGCCATCACGCTCGACGAATGGCTCGCGCGCAAAGAACGTGTTCTTCCGTTCTAAATTCTATTCCCCGGCCTCAGACATTTCTTCTCTACGCCCCTTGCGTAACTCGATATTTTAACGTATCATGGATACGAATTACTTACGATTACCCGAGTCCCATCTCGCGCGTTACGTATAGGTTTTATAAGGTAATATTTACACCCAATAATCATGAGTGAATCCATCCCGTCCCAACAATCCTCAGCTATGAACATGGAAGACCTTCTCCAAGAGCACCCGGTCCATGTGCCCTACGTGGGAGAAGACGTAACCGGCACGGTCATCGAACGCGGCACAAACGCCCTGTATATTGATCTCGGCACTAGGGGAACGGGCATAGTTCTCGGCCAAGAGCTCAACGACGGATTCGGCATGGTCAAAACGCTTAACCCCAAGGACGAAGTGACGGCGACCGTCATCGAAGTTGACAACGAAGACGGCTATATCGAACTCTCTCTGCGAGAGGCCACCGAAGACAAAGTCTGGGAAGATCTCTACGAAAAGGCGGAAAATGAAGAAGTGGTCTCGGTCAAAATTTTAGATGCCAACAAAGGAGGCCTTCTCATTCAGATCAACGGGGTAAAAGGCTTCCTCCCCGTATCGCAACTTGCCTACAACCACTATCCGCGCGTAGAAGGAGGAGACAAGAACAAAATCCTCACGAAACTGTCCGAATACGTCGGCCAGTACTTCGACGTGTGCATTATTACCATTGATCGAGACGAGAGCAAACTTATCGTATCCGAGAAAGTAGCCCGTAAGTCCGAAGAACTGGCTCTCATCAATAGCTACCACGTGGGTAACATCGTCGAAGGCGAAGTGACCGGCGTCATGGACTTCGGTGTCTTCATCAAGTTCGGAGAGAGCGATCAAAAGATCGAAGGTCTGGTGCATATCTCCGAGCTTTCTTGGCAGCTCGTCGACGATCCGCGCAACCTCTACCAAGAAGGTGATATGGTCAAGGCACAAGTCATCGACGTAAGTAACGGCAAGGTTTCCCTGAGCATCAAAAGTCTTTTCCAAGATCCGTGGAAAAAGGCCGCCGAAAAGTATCAAGTGGGCGACACGGTTGAAGGCGGAGTGGTTAAACGCAACCAACTGGGTATCTTTGTCCAGGTAGAAGACGAATTGCGCGGTTTGGTCCACTCCTCCGAAATCGAACGCGACGCTCGCCACTACGAAGAAATTTCCGTTGGTGACCGGCGTACGTTTGAAATTACTTCTATCGATCCGGATAATCATCGTCTGAGCTTAACGCTCGCCACGTCTTAAACTATTCTTCTACACTCTCTCTAACCCCCGAATATGAAAAAACTCGTTACGAATCTCACGGTCGGTATTATTGCTCTTATCGGACTTATAGCGTTAGCTGGCTACATAAGTCAACAGCAAGCACAAAATGTCTCGGAAGTAAATATTTCCGAAATTTACCAAGACGTCAAGGACGACGACGTAGAAAAGGTGGTCGTGGAGAACGACACGGTGACGGCCACGCTGAAAGACAGCGGGCAAAAGAAAAAAGCCGAGAAAGAGTCCGGCGGTACGTTTTTAGAAGCGTTGAAGGACTACGGAGTGTCCGAATCCACCTTAGCCGGAGTAAACATCAAAATCAAAAAGAATGAGGTACGGCGTACCCTCGGACAGATCGCCATCCAGTTGATCCCCATTCTGATTCTGGTGGGTATTCTGTTCTATCTTATCCGACGAGCGAGTCGCGGGGGTGGTGGTATGCAAGGCATGCCGTTTGGTAAATCACAAGCGCGCGTCATCACACCCGACAATAAAAGTAAGAACGATCTTTCGTTTGCTAACATTGCAGGTCTCAAAGAAGCAAAAGATGAGCTGTATGAGATTGTGGAGTTCTTAAGCGATCCGCAAAAATTTAACGAACTGGGAGGCAAGATTCCGAAAGGAGTGCTCCTCGTAGGCCCCCCCGGAACGGGAAAAACCCTTCTGGCGCGTGCCATCGCGAATGAGGCGGGAGTTCCCTTCTTCTACACCTCCGGTTCAGAATTTGTGGAGATGTTTGTCGGTGTGGGCGCGAGTCGCATTCGCGATCTCTTTAAGACCGCGGTCCAGCAGAGCCCCGCGCTGATCTTTGTAGACGAGCTAGACGCCATCGGTAGGCGCCGCGGTAGCGGTATGGGCGGCGGAAACGACGAAAAAGAGCAAACGCTCAACCAGATTCTCGTGGAAATGGATGGGTTCCAACCCAACTCCGGACTCATCGTCTTAGCCGCTACCAACCGTCCGGACGTTCTGGACCCCGCTCTTCTGCGCCCTGGCCGCTTCGACCGGCGCATCATGCTCAACCTGCCTGATATTGAAGAACGTCGTCAAATTCTTGGAATTCACGCGAAAAACAAACCCTTAGCCGACGATGTCGAGCTGAGGCGCGTGGCGGAACGGACCCCTGGATTTGCCGGCGCCGATCTCGAAAACCTCTTGAACGAAGCAGCCATTCTCACGGCTCGTCAAGGCGCAAAGCGTATTTCCGAGCGCAACATTCTTGATTCGATTGATAAGGTCCTCATGGGCCCCGAACGACGAAGCAAAGTGATAACCGAGCGAGAAAAGCGTGTTGTTGCCTATCACGAAGCGGGACACGCCATCGTTTTCCACTACAGCGATCACGCCGATCCGGTCCAAAAAATTACGATTGTTTCTCGCGGTCAGGCGGGCGGATATACCATGAAGCTACCGACCGAAGAGAAAAACTTACAGACGAAGCCGGAATTCCTCGCCTCTATTACGGGAGCACTCGGAGGGTATGCCTCGGAACAGGTGTACTTTAACGAAATCACCAATGGCTCCTCAAATGACATTGAGAAAGCGACCGAAACGGCGAACCAACTCGTCAAGAAATTCGGTATGAGTAACGAACTGGGACCAGTGCACTACCAGAACAGTTCCGGACTATCCGAAGAAGAACCCAACATGTACAGCCAACAGACACTCGAGATGATTGATGCGGAAGTAAAAAATATCATGACAAACGCGTACGAAGAAGCCACCCGCGTTATCCGTGACCATCCGAACGAACTCGAACGATTGGCCGAACATCTTATGCACTTTGAAACGATCGAAAAGCCGGATTTTGAACGTATTATGAACGGCGAGAACCTGCTTCCCGCTGAAGAAGAGCCAGCAGAAGAATCAGACTCTTCTGAAGACACTTCCTCTGAGCAAGGCGAGGGTGATTCTCCCGAAGAGTAAAAGCATTCATATTCGATACATATGCCCTACGGGCATGATATACTACAGATATACGGTTGATTTGAGAGAAGCCTAAAAACGTAGCGAGTAGCAGCTCACAAATGGCTCCCGTAATTCCTTGTGCGCTGAACAAGAAAGACTTTCCCTCTCTACCTTACTACGTGCTCAGTTCCCAACCGTATATCTCCTGTATATCAACGCCGGATGTGTAGCTCAGGGGTTAGAGCGGTCGTCTTATAAGCGACAGGTCGGTGGTTCAAATCCACCCACATCCACTCGTATTACTACGGTCACTTAAAAAACACGTGGTGTTTTTTACGGCTTTCTATCGAAAGCCTATTTTCGGGGGACTGCCAATAGCTACTCTTGTTCTGGCGTTGAACAGTCTATCACTGAAGAAACCTCGGGTTTCTTCCGGCTTTTTTACGAAAGCCTATTTTCCGAAAAGTGGACTGCATTTTAGGTCAATCCGAAACCTGTCTTGATTTACCACGGGCACTCAAAAAACATTCTGTTTTTTGCGGCCTCCTAACGGAGGCCTATTTTCGGGGGAGTGCCAATAGCTCCTCTTTTTCTGGCGTTGAACAGCTATTACGGAGGAAACAGCTTGTGTCTTCCTCTTTTTAAAGAGGAAGGGCCCCGAAGGGGGATGGAGTTCTCGTGACGAAGTCTTCTAATTTTGAGATAGTCTCTATATACTATTCACAACCGTATATCTACGGTATATCCATCGTATATCAATACATTTCCTTCTAAATACCAAATCCTAACTACTAATACTATACACTTGCTACTCTAATTAACCGTAGATCTATTCGGGAAATATGTTGTCAAACCATCCTTTCAATCGTTTTCCAGAACCGCCCATCAAGCCGGTTAGCGGGGACAATACATAACATGCCGTACTGTGCCAGACCGACACAGGTAGCAAATAACGGATCTTGAACCTCAGCAAGGTTTCCCTCCAATTTGGTGGGTTGTCCCACTTGAGCAGGCAGATCCAATTCACTTTTCGCCAGAGGTACGATATCTCGAATATTCGCTCCGCCGCCCGTTAACACAGCACCTGCCGGCAAAAGTCCCTCTCGTTCCACGCCGGCGAGTTCTTGATTGACAAACTGAAAGATTTCTTGAACACGCGCTTCAATGACCTCCGCTACAAATTCGATGGGAAAACTCGCGGTCTCTTCTTGATTAAATTCCGAAAGCTGAATACGATTGGTAGCACTGCTCGGAATGTGGTCGGGCGAGACGTACCCATACTTAATTTTGACGCGTTCCGCGATTTCGATAGAAGTTTTTAAGCCAATAGCCAAATCATTAGTAATGTGCGAAGCGCCAATGGGGATCACTGCCAGGTGAATGACCGTTCGCTCTTCATACACTACCAACGAAGTCGTAGAGGCTCCGATATCAACGAGCACCACTCCAAGCTCGCGTTGCTTTTTGGTGAGGACAGCTTCCGCTGTCGCGAACACGGATACATGTTTTTCGGCGACCGAAAGGCCCGACTTCTCCAGCGCATTTTGATGGGTTTTAAGAGCCGACTCGTCTCCTTCAATAAGAAGCCCTTCCAGCTCGAGGCGAATGCCGTGCATGCCGACCGGATCATGAATATCGGAGGTATCATCAAGCATATAGCTTTTCTCCTTCACATCCAAGATGTTCTTATTCATGGAACTTTTGTGGCGTGAAACATGCTCTTTTAGTCGTTGTACGTCGTCGGGTGAGACTTCTCCATCTGCTCGAGAAACGGCAATTTTTTCTCGTCTGGTGTGAGCGGAAATATGACTTCCACCAAAGCTCACATAGGCCTCTTCAATAGTCTCATCCAGCATGTCTTGCGCCTCTTGAACCGCTCTGGTAATGCTCTGAGCCACGTCCTCTTCGTCGATCACCACTCCTTTGCGCATTCCTTCGGTAAAACTGGTTCCCAACGCGATCACACTCGGTGGAATGTCATCTCTTTGCTGTTTGAGGACCACAACTTTGGTAAGATAGGTACCAATATCGACCCCCGTTACCATCGGCTCTCCCGCCATACAAGTCAGTGTTTTTATATTACAGTATAGATTTACTATATCATGCTCCCACGTTTTCGCAAACAGTTCTTAGGCGCGAACAAGGGAAGCTATGGGAATTTCAACTATAGCTCATCTTTACATATCTATTTGTTATTTTCAACGCATCTTTGCGATTTCTTTAGAGAAGCTCCCAAACTTGCGATTCTAGAGCACTCATTGTTTCAAAGTCGTCTTCAGTTTGATGATCATAGCCATATACATGGAGGAGCGCGTGAATAACGAGGTAGACTATTTCTTCATCGCATCGCTCTCGGATCTGTTTTTCGGGAGAGCACGCTTTTTCTTCGCACACAATAATATCTCCCCCCAAGAAATCTGCGTCCGAGTTTTCATCTCCAAGCGGAAAAGCAAGCACATTTGTAGCCCCCTCTTTCCCCCGATACTGCTTATTGAGAGACGCCATATACTCGGAATCCGCGAACACAACGCTTACTTCCCCCTCTCGTTTTCCAGCAATATCTTCCACTGCTTCGCACGCCTGTCTCAAACGCTTGAGGGAGACAACAGACGAGGAGTGAACAAAGGAAATTTCCATTAGGCCATGCCTAACTTCTCTCGCACCTTTTGCTGAACCACACTTCCGTCCGCCTTCCCTTTGACGCGAGGCATGACGTGTTTCATAACTGTACCGAGATCGGCCTCCTCACCTAATTCGTTCATGACCGCGTTCACCTCTTGCTCGACCTCTTCCTCGCTCATGGCTTCCGGCAAATATCGCTCGATAATTCCGATTTCATATTCTTCTTTTTCGGCCAAGTCGGTCCGCTCCGCTTCGCGATACTCTCCGGCGGACTGTTTGCGTTGCTTCACCAATTTCGTCAAAACACTGATCGCGTCCTCATCCGAAAATGTGTCTTTTTCGAGCTGAGCGTTCTTAAACTCCGACATTACGCTACGCAGTACGTTCCGCTCCTCGGTTCGTTTTTCCTTTAAAGCTTGTTTCAGGTCAGCTTGAATCTGTTCTTGAATCGAAGACATAATTACTTCAATTTGGACTTAATTTTGAGCTTGTACTTATTCGGGAGTTTTTCGTGCGGTGCTACTTTGCCCATTTTTTCGAGCTGTTTGCGTTCTTTGATGAATTGCTCCCTATTCATTGCCGTCTTGCGCTGTTCTTTCTTGCTCTTGTCTTTTGTGCGATAGCGCGCGTCTTTGGCTTGAGACAAAACCTTACTGTTATTCACCCGACGCGTAAAACGGCGGAGCAAACTCTCCGTGCTCTCTTTGTCACGTTTACGAACTTCTACCATGATAAATTGACCTCCTTTCTAATTATATACGAACATAGTTTATCATACACATGCAATGTTCGCAAGCTCGATTTACCACGGGCACTTCGAATTACTACGGTCACTTAAAAACCTCCGGTTTTTACGGAAGCCTAACGGCTTCCTATTTCCTGGGGACTGCCAATAGCTCTTCTTGTTCTGGCGTTGAACAGCTATTACGGAGGAAAACAGGTTGTGTCTTCCTCTTTTTAAAGAGGAAGGGCCCCGAAGGGGGATGGAGTTTTCATTACAAATTTAACCTCCCTTCTCTCGAATTACTACGGTCACTTAAAAAACACGTGGTGTTTTTTACGGCTTTCTATCGAAAGCCTATTTTCAGGGGACTGCCAATCGCAACATCCCGCTGGCGTTGAACGTTCCCTGCGATTACGCAAAAAATTTAGGCTGCTCTAATTCTATATGCTACCTTCTCGAGGCCATCTCACAATTTATATTTCAAAAT
>PXOY01000013.1:7650-15341 GCA_003021915.1 Parcubacteria group bacterium SW_4_49_11 | reverse complement strand
AAAACGATTGCTTTGCTCCTCGCGTTCTTCCGACGAATTCGCATAGGGAGCGAGGACGACGATGCCGGGAACTTCAGAGGTTCCCCCTTCTTGAGGGGTGATGTCTGCCTCTTCATAGGCAATCGTAGTAAGCTGGTCAATCAGCGTTTGTTTAAACGGAATGATCATGTGAACGTGCCTCCAAATACTGGACAACCTATAATTTAGCATACGACGGTCCGTTTTGCAAGCTTTTAACGCACGTGACGCGCGAACTCCCCTTGGTATGTGTATGGACAGATGGCGTATGCGCTCTATACCGTACTGCGTATTCGTCAAATATACGATATACTGTATCAAACAGATAAATGGCCCATAATATGAAGAAATATACCGTTATCGGTGCCGTCGGTGTGGTTGTGTTGTTTATGCTTATATGGGGTGGATATGTGCTGTTCGATTACGTGTTTCCGCGCTTTTTTGCACCCACTGATACTGCTCTTGAGCAAGGAGTTATCACAGAGGGACGAGACATAGCGGTGGTCGCGAGTAATCTCGAAGTTCCGTGGGGTCTTACGTTCTTGCCGAATGGAGACATGCTCGTTACCGAACGCCCGGGGACATTGAAGCGAATTGACAAGGAGACGGAGACAGTAACCACGGTGGACGGGGTGAAACATCGGGGAGAAGGAGGTTTGCTGGGTATCGCGCTGCATCCGCAATTTTTGGAGAATCGGTATGTGTATCTCTATATGACCACCGAGGTGGAGGGTGGCCTGCGCAATCGCGTTATGCGCTATACGTATAAAAACACCACGCTGCAGAACCCCACGCCTATCATAGAGGATATTCCGGGTGCTCAATTTCATGACGGCGGGCGTATTGCGTTCGGACCGGATGAGAAGCTCTATATCACGGTGGGCGACGCGCTTAATACCTCGGCTGCGCAAGATCCACAAAAACTAAACGGAAGCATTCTTCGCCTGAATCCGGACGGTTCCGTTCCTGAGGGAAATCCGTTCGACAATCCTGTGTATTCCTACGGCCACCGTAACCCGCAAGGACTCGCTTGGACGGAAAATGGTCAACTGTGGGCAATCGAGCACGGGAACGACGCGCAAGACGAAGTGAACGTAATCGAAAAAGGCGCCAACTACGGATGGCCGGTTATTCGAGGGAATGAAACCCAAGACAATATGCGCTCACCGGTCCGCCATTCGGGCGCTGACGAGACCTGGGCGCCGGGCGGAGCCACGTTTGTGAACGGTGAGCTATTTTTCGTCGGATTGCGCGGGCAGAGTGTGTATGAGGCTGACGTAACAGACAAAGAGATTTCCCAGATCAAGGCTCATCTTCGTACCGAATACGGCCGCTTGCGTTCTATCGTGCAGGGGCCAGAGGGAGGTCTATATATAACTACAAGTAACCGTGACGGGCGTGGTCGTCCGACAGAGACAGATGACCGGATCATTCGTATAGATTCGCAGGTGTTTGAGGAATAGAGAGCAGCTAGAATCCCAAGGTAAGGAGCCAAACTGCACGTAATTTTACATTCTATCTACGAGATACTCTACTTCACTGCTTTTTCACCGACCCAAACGTACTCCCATGGCTCTGGCCTCGGACCTTCTTGCACACCATCCGGATAGCCCGGAACGAAGCCGTGTTTGCGCGCGTTTTGGTAGTTATTTTTGGACAACCATTCGAATCCTGCGGTGTTTCCGAACGCTTTGAGAAAGCTATTTTCTTGAGTGATATCAATCGCGTAGCCACTGTGATGCTTAGAATAGCCGGGGATGGAGGAAGTTTTCAGTACGTTGGTGATGGCGGCGTCTGCTTCTCCGTTGGCGATTTCGGAAATGGTGTTTTCTCCGCCGACGTCGAGTCGAGAAAGGAAGATTCTTCGTTGGTCCGCGATCGAGCGGTACCCCGAGAAAATGGACAGGTCGATTTCTTCCTGTTTAGCGTCTGCTTGCAAACGTTGCCACGCTTTCTTAACCTGAGGCTGGATGCGGTCTTCGTGTTGGGAGACAAGGCCGCGGGTGACCCGATGTTGGAGCGTGTAGCCTCGTTCTGTCGCAATGGCGCGAATACGAGCGTCCGCTTCGGCGTCGCCGGTGATGTAGGGCGGGCGCGTTATAGGTGTCACACGCGGGAAGTCGTCGGGGGTAAACGCGTTGACCATGTCCTGAGGCGTGAAGTCAGCGAGTGCCTTGCCTGCGTGAGAGTACGCCTCTATGACGGAGTGAGGAAGCGTTATCTGTTCCGTGCGAGAGGTGGCGTAAGCTTGGAGAACGGGCGTGGTGGAGAGAGAGCTGAGGCCGTTCGCAACTTCCACATATTCCTGGTTGGTCTGAGCGTCTTTGATGGGGGTGCCTGTCGGGTAGATTTTGACGGACTTTAGAGCGTTTTCAGTCTTTAAGAGATCCAGCTCCGTTTGAGAAACGAAGCGGATATTTTCCCACTGGAAACCATAACTCTCGAAGATGGTCGGGGAATAGATCGGACGTTTGGTTCCGTGTCCTGACAGGAAAACTCCCTGAGAATCGGCCAAAAGGAGCCCGGGCGGGAAGAGAACTTTGTTGCCACGCGGAAACGCGTTCAGTTCTGCCTGGGTTACGGAAATAACGTCTGACCAGTCGAACCGGGAGCGGAAGATGTTCGGGGAAGGGATGTATCTTCGGTTGCCTTCGTCGATCAAGAACATTTTGTTTTCCGGGCCTTGAATGACCGAGCCGTCGGGGAGTGGAGCGTCTTGTGTGAGCGGCTTGCCTGGCGGATGGAGGTTGATCTCGGGCGCACTGACCGAAATGATGTTGCTCCAGGCATATCCTTTGGATTGGAATACGTCCGCAGACACAATCGGGCGTCGTTTGCCGTTGGCGATAACGTACACTGTGTCATCATGGGACATAAGGGTGCCGTCCGAATATTTGACCTTTGCGCCTTGAGGTATTGCGTCCAATTCGGTCTTAGACGTAAGCGTAAGTGCTCTGTTATTAAAACGGGCATTCAGAAGACGCGGCGACGAAACGTAGTGTTTTTTATCATTTTGAATATAATAGACTTCCGGATGTCCCTTCGCCCGGACTACGAGGCCGTTGGGTAACGAAGAGGTTCCGTGGGCGATTTCCGGCGTGGATACAAAACTTCCCACGAGAAGCAACCAACATGTACTCCAAAAGACCCGATTTTTCATAACGGAGACTCGTTACTCGTTATACTCCCGGATAATACGGGTAACCTCGATCTCGCTATTCGTCATTTTAAACAGCTGCACGTCTTCGGGACTAATGGTCTCGAATTCTTGATGGAGCGTATTATCAATAAAGTCCACCAGCGGTTGCCAATACGGTTTATCAAATAACAAGAGCGGGGAAAGGCTCGTCTTCTCGGTCTGCTCCAGGGTGAGTACTTCAAACAGTTGATGAAGCGTGCCGAGGCCTCCCGGTCCGTAAATATAGCTTTTGGAGGGAGCGGTTACGATAAATTGACGCGTAAACGGGAAATCAAAGGTGATGAACTGAGACAGATACTCATTGAGTCGCGGTTGATCATGGACATTGAGCACGATGCCGTAGGTGTCCTGCCCGTTGTCCCGCGCGGCTTTGTTGGCGGCTTCCGGCAGACCGGGGCTTCCACCGGTGAGAATGTGGAAGCCATCCTCAGAGACTTGGTCGGCGATTTGGTAGATGCTGTTGTAGTAGCGAGTATCACTGTCGAGACTGCTCGTGCCCAAGATGGTGACAATGTTCTCGAGTCGTCCCACAAAATCCAGTCCCTCCACAAATTCGGCCATGATCCGGAAAATACGCCAGTTCATACCGGGAGCAACGGCCATGGAGGTTTGATCTTGGGGCCCCCGCATGATTTGACTGGAAATGTTGGGAATGTCTTCCGTTTGTTCGATAATCTCGAATGCTTCTTCGGCATCTTCTACGAGGCGAATATCGCGCAGATGGTCGTCGGTGAGGGTGTGTACGCCCGAGATACAGCTCTCGTTAAGAAAGTCGAGAAGCGGTTGCCAATAATCGGATCCTACGAGAATAATCGGAACACGTTGGGTGAAGCCTAAGTTGGTTTCGTTAAGGACTTGAAAAAATTCGTCCATGGTGCCGAATCCACCCGGAAAAAAGACAAACGCCTGCGACGGAGCCGTAAGCATCACTTTGCGGGTGAAAAAATACGAAAAGTTTACCGACTGCGTCACGTACGGGTTCATGTCTTGTTCGTGCGGGAGTTTTATCCCCAGGCCGATGGAAGTTCCGCCGCGTCCGTGGGCACCCTTGTTGGCCGCCTCCATAATGCCGGGGCCGCCCCCCGTGATGGTGGTGTAGTTATGAATAGCCAACAGTTCTCCCAAGCGCTTTGCTTCTTTATAATACGAGTTGTTCTCGGGAAGGCGCGCTGAGCCGAAAACGGTGATTTCATGACTATGTTGGCCAAGCGCGGTGTACCCTTCTACGAACTCGGACATGATTTTAAAGAGCTTCCACGAATTCGTCGTTTGTATGTCTTTGGGTTTGAGAAAATCTTCTTTCTGTCGGCGTTTAATTTCGTCGGTGTAGTGACTCATAAACAGTTTGTGTTAAGAAAAGAACGAGTTTTTTTGACACTTGCGGATAGTATAACACACAAGGAAAGGGTGGAAAATGGTATACGCGAGGGATGTTAATACGTGTCTCCGACTGGATTCGAACCAGTAACCAACAGGTTAGAAACCTGTTGCTCTATCCCATTGAGCTACGGAGACATTTTCTTCTTTTTAGCATAAGTATAAGCATTGTTCAATGTTAGGATGCGCCTACATTTCGAATTACCACGCTCACTTCGTATTACTACGGTCACTCAAAAAACATTCTGTTTTCCTCCTTTTTAAAGGAGGAAAAGCCCGAGAACTCCTCCGCCCTTCGGGCACCTCCTCTTTAAAAAGAGGAGGACACAAGCCTGTCTTCCTATTTACTACCATATATTGAAGTATACTGACTTCCGGCTTCAGGATTCAGGCTTCTCCCAGACTTGCTACCTGCTACTTACTACTGCTACACAACTATATATCAACCGTATATCGTGTCCGAAGGACACATGTATCAGCTGTGTATCCACTATTCTAAATACTATCTCCTTGCTACTCGCTACCTGCTACGTGCTACTTTTTTCCGGCTTCTCAACTTAATCCATGCCGAAATCCGTGTACATTAAGGAGGTCTGATCAAGCAGTTCCTGGGGAATTTCGTTAATAAAGCGAGAGGAGGGGTTGGACTGCATCTGGCCGAAAATGCGCCGCACTTGGGTGTTGGTAAGGAATAGCCGGTCGCGGGCGCGGGTGAGGCCGACGTAGCACAGACGTCGTTCTTCCTCTAGGTCTTTGTCCGAAGTGAGACTGCGACTGTGTGGGAGAAGATTTTCTTCCAAGCCCACCAGAAAGACAACATTGAATTCCAAGCCTTTGGCGGCGTGTAAGGTCATCAGGGTGACGGCGTCTTGAGGGCCGCTCTCATCCGCATCCGTAAGAAGCGCAGTTTCTTCCAGGAATTCGTAGAGGCCTTCTACGGCCGGGAGATGGTCGTACTTTTGGGTTACGGAGAACAGCTCTTCGATATTTTCGAGCTTCGCTTCGCCTTTTTCGTCTTTTTTGAGGTATTCGGTATAGCCTGTTCGGTTAAGGAGCTCGACCACCAATTGGGAGAGCGGGGTCTCGCCGCCATGGAGCTTTTCGCGAAAGGCCTGCATGACTTCTATGAAGCGATTAATACCATTTTTGGCCTGGCCTTTGACCGGCAAATCGTATTTGTCCGGATCGGAGAGGAGTTCGAGGAGGGTGACGGATTCTACCTCCTGGGTTTCCAAGTACGTGGTGATGATTTTGGATACGGACGTTTCTCCCACGGAGCGTTTGGGAGTGTTTATGATGCGTCGAAAGGCAGCATCTTTCACCTCGGCGCGGTCGTAGAATTTGAGGCCGCCCACGATTTGATAGGAGATACCGTGCTGGAGGAACAGTTCTTCGAGTGTGCGGGATTGGGCGTTGGTGCGATAGAGGCAGGCGATGTCCGTGCCGCGATACCCTTCGTTGAGGAGTTCCTGAATTTGGCGTGCCACGAACATGCTTTCTTGGTATTCGTTTTCGGATTCCACGAGCTGAATGTTGTAGCCGCTCTTTTTATCTGTCCACAACGCTTTTTCGGTGCGTTCTTTGTTCTGCTCGATGACGTTATTCGCCGCGTCTAAAATCACCTGGGTGGAGCGATAATTCTGCTCAAGGGTGATGGTTTTCGCTTCCGGATAGTCGCGTTCGAAGTTGAGGATGTTCTTGAAGTTGGCCCCGCGCCAGGAATAAATGGCTTGAAAGTCGTCGCCGACTACGCAAAGATTGTGATGCTTATCGGCGAGGAGTTTGGTGAGGCGGTACTGGGCCTGATTGGTATCCTGATACTCGTCGATTAAGATATATGTGAAGCGGTTCTGATACTTTTCGCGTACTTCTTTGTTTTCCTCCAGGAGTCTTACCGTGTACATAATAATGTCGTCGAAGTCTACGGCGTTATTTTGGCGGAGTCGTTTTTGATACTCTTCGTATACTTCCATGACCACCTCTTCGGTGGGGTTGCCCGCACGGGATTCTTTGAACTGTTTGGGGTTAATGAGGTCATTTTTGGCGTTGGAAATGATGTATTTGACCGTACGGGGCTTGATTTGGTCGGTGTTGACTTGTTTTTCCTTGAGAATTTGCTTGATAAGCTGTTCACTGTCTTGCGCGTCGTAAATAACGATTTGTGGATCGAGGCCGATATGTTGAGCCTCAACTCGCAGAAGTTGCAAGCAGACGGAGTGAAAGGTGCCGACCGTCGGCATGCTTGAGATACCCTCGGGCATGAGCGTGCCGATACGCTCCTTCATTTCGCGCGCGGCCTTGTTGGTGAAGGTAACCGCCAGAACCTGATACGGTGCAATGCCGTTGGCGATTAAGTAGGCGATGCGGTGCGTGAGGGTTTTGGTTTTTCCGGATCCGGCTCCGGCCAGTACCAGGAGAGGCCCTTCAATGATTTCGGCCGCTTCGCGTTGTTTGTCGTTCAGCTCGGCGAGTATGTGTTCGGTGTTCATAGCGGCGGTTTATAGTGCTTTGGCTATTATATCGCGTTCCGCCGCTTTGAAAAAGTGGTAATGCTCACCAGAGTTCGGAGCCTGGTAGATTGAAAAACGAGGTATCGGGCATTGGAGGGTTCTACAACCAATTGTTGACGCGCCGGATGAGGATATGGTTTGATTAATTTGGACTTTACCAATAAAGATCGGAGGTATCGATGTCTCTTTCCTGCTATACACTTGGGAATGTAGGGATTAGTTGGGGGATTTGCCCTGACACTACCCATTCCGCCGCGCCGATCTTTTTTGAGATAGGCGATAACGAAGCGTGGAAACAGTTCTTGTACAATTACAGGTTAAGGCCAGTGCCTTACTTATCATACCATGCTTTGTTGTTCCAAGTACTCCCCGGTCAAGGCCTGTCTCTTCACGGAAGTTCCGTGAACTACACGTACAAAGATCTGGCTGACGGAATTGGTTCCACGGATGGCCGAATCCGGGGGTTGGGCAGCTTCCAACGCAGCGCTTTTGCGTTGTTGGACGGAGTCTCACTCAACCAAGTGGTCCGCGTCCCAAGGTCCGAATTTCTTATCGATCCTTCGGGCGGGCCCTATATTCTGTGAGAA
>PXOY01000013.1:0-7566 GCA_003021915.1 Parcubacteria group bacterium SW_4_49_11 | reverse complement strand
TTTGACAAACATGGGGAGTGTGGTAGATAGTATGTACGGAACCTTCGTATGTGTGGAGTGTTTACATGTCTTTACGTAACAGAATTTCGTTTGGAATCCCCAATAACCATCAAGTGTGCTGCTTTACTCTGGATACAGAGGAAGGGCTGTCTCCCCAAGTTGTGTTTAAAGATGGTAAGACGGTTAATGCCTTCCGCGACGTGCAGGAGTGTTTCCGCGTCATTAAGAATGAAGTCGGCCCGATTCCTCCGGGATCGATCAAGGCGTTTCCGTCCGCGATTTCCATCTGCTTAAAATTCTATCCCGCCGAGTTTCCCGAGTTCAAAGCCGACGGGCCCAAACCTACGGAAGAGGGCTCCATGTTAAAAGGAGAGGCGACAGCGATTGCTGACGGGTATTTGGACGTTACCGATCCGTTCTTTTTGTTTCTCGGTCGGGGGAATACCGAGGTTGGAGCTCTGTGGTGTAGCAATTACACGAGTTACTTTTTTAAAGTTCACGAGGGTACAAATCGGTTTGAGCAGTATAAACACACCTACAAGCTTACCTTGTATCGTAACCTTTTGGTGGTTCGATATTATGTCGAATCTCACCGACAGTACGAACAGCCCGTGATGATCTGATGCGAGATCTCGTCCGGTTTGAAGACCGGGCGTTTTATGTTTGACAGGATAGACGTTGATTAGTAAACTGGCGGACGAAGCTCTTTTTACAATATGGTATACCCTATGCTCTTTCCTCGGAGAACGCTCTTTCGGTTTTCGTCGGACTATATCCTTTGCTACACCTTATATGCGTATGGTGGCTTGCAAGAAGGCATTACATTTGGTGACGGACATACAAGCGTACAAGAGCCGAGTCTTGCCCACTGTCTCCGGCGTCTGGACCTTACCGAAGAAGAAGTGACGGAGAAGTCGGACGTCACGAGATCCGATCCCGTAGCGGTTTGCATAAAATTTTACCCGGATAGCTTTCATCGGGTCACTGTAGCCGGTCCGTTGTATTCTGATGACTCCGCGCTCAAGCTTACGTACGACGTAACGACCCCAGAAGAGGGCGCAAACCCTAAGTTTATATTCTTGGGACCTCTTCGCGAAGGAGGTATTGGCTCACTCTTTTTTGTGTACTTTGCAAGCGCGTTTACGTCTCCTCGACGCACGCAGGTGCGGTACACTGAGTGGAAGTGTACGCATGTCCTTCAAATCTCTGCCAAATTTTTGATAGTCAGCAAACGTAAAGAAAAACGGCGTAAGTATACGCTGTGATATACCCAGCCCAGATAACTCGATTTATCGGGCTTTTTTTGTTCTACGAGGAGGCTCGGAGCGGATTTGCACCGCTGTGCGAGGTTTTGCAGACCTCTGCCTAAACTACTCGGCCACCGAGCCGGCTACGGAGCTTGATTCTTTATTATGCCATGCCTGTTCGATGTCCGCAAGAAGAGCTGCGTAATCTCCGTCGTAGCGGAAGCCCGATGCGTAGGTGTGACCGCCGCCACCCAGTTGGCTGGCAATACGTTCGACGTCAACGTTTTTGAAAGCGTCGGTGCGGAAACTGCCTTTGTGCTTACCCTCTTTATATTCCGTAGCTAACAGACCGAATGAGGATTCTGAAATCGTGCCGATGAGCAGAGCAAGTTTATCGAGTTGCAGTTCTTTCGAAGAGAGATTATGTTTTTTTAACACACTGTGCGGAATGCGCGAATGGGCGAGCGAGGGAGTGTCCTCGATCGAGAGGTTTTGTAAGGCGTAGCCCCAGACCTGCAGCGCTTCGGGACCAGTGGAGTGATTGAGGTATTCGACGACGCGATCGAGATTGCCGCCCGCTCGCAAGAGTTTGCCCACGCACCATAACGTAGCAGACGTGGTTTGATGTTGGAAACCGCCGGTGTCAAAGAAGATGCCGACCAAAAACGACGTAGCCGCTTCGGGCGTGAGAGGAACGCGATTTTCGAGGCACATAGTCGCAAGAATTTCGGACGTGGAGGAGACGGTTGAGTCAAGATAGTTAAGCGCCGCGAATCGTTCGGACGGATGATGGTCGATGTTGATGGTTTTGTGGCTGTAGCGTGGGTGGTAGTATTCGACGCGACGCGGCTCGGTTCGCCGGCATCTAGCGTGATGACGCGGTCGGCTTTGTCTAAATTCGGATTAAACGAGCGGTGACCGACGCGCGGAATACACGTAAGGGCGGGAGTTGGCCGCGACTGGGTGGCGGGGATAAGAGCGCGTTCCGGAGCAGAGAACGTATGATACAGACCAAACATCGCTCCCAAACCATCTCCGTCAGGTCCTTGGTGGGTGAGGAGGACCATCCGGTTGGCCTCCGTAATTTCGTGGAGGAGAGCTTCGCGAGAAGGATTATTCTGGAGATTCGTCTCGTTCTTCATCGATCTGTTCAAATACCTGCTGAATGTGCGGGACCTCATTCGCTCCTTCGTCAACGCGGAATAAAAGCTTCGGCGTTCGGCGTCTCTTGAGGATATCATCCAGTTCTCCCCGAAATTGAGACGCCTGTTTACGGATTTGATGAAGCGTGCTGCCGCGTACCTCTTTGGGCCACACGGTTACGTACACGTAGGCCTGCGAGAGATCGGGGGAGGTCTCCACCCGCGTCACTGTCACCAACCGGTCCGGCGTAACCTCCAACGAACGGTGCATAATCTCAGAAAGGTGGTCGCGAATGAATTCGTTAATGCGCAGTTGAGTGCGATCCTCCATAGCGCTAGAGTTCTTGGGTAACCTCTTCGTAACTGTAGAGCGTGTGGCCATCCTTGGGAGAAGCGTTTTTGAACTGGATGTTGAGGCGAATTCCACATTCGCGTCCCTGCTCCACTTCGTCCGCCGGTTCTTTGTTGTGCTGGAGTTCGGCCATTTTACCACGAATAATGACTTCCTCTCCATTGGAGATTTCCACGAGCGAGCCCTTCTTCATCTTGCCTTCGGTGACGCGACCGCCTAAGATGATGGATTTTTTCTCTTCCTTGAACACTCGGAGAATGTTGAGAGTTCCAAAGTCGTTACGTTGAATCTTGGGCTCCTGCATTTTTTCCAGGAGATCTCGAATTTCATCGGTCAGCTCGTAAATGAGGCGATAGTGCTTGATGCGCACGTTCTGTCGTTCGGCCATCTGCATCGTCTTTTTGTTTTCTTTTACTCCAAAGGCGAGGATGAGCGCGTCTTCGGCCCTTGCTTCTTGAATGTCTGAGGCGGTAACTTGCCCGACGCTTTTATTGAGAATGGTAATTTCAATTTCTTCCTGCACAATTTGATCGAGCGCGTATTCGATTGCTTCCAACGAGCCCCCGGAATCCGCTTTGAGGATGAGATTCAGTTCGTTCTTCTCCTGCTTCATGAAGAACTGCATAACCGGCTCGTTCGCGGGTTTTTTGGTGTGCTCTTCAATCACGTTGAGCGCCTCGCGCTCGCTCTCCACTACGCGGAATTGACTGCCCGCTTCGGCGACATTTTTGAGCCCGAGAATACGCACCGGCTGGCCGGGGTGAGCTTCTTTGAGCGCCTCGCCTTGCGGGTTGTTCATGCGGCGCGCTTTGCCATAGGTTTGCGTGCCTACGAGCACTACGTCGCCGGTGCAGAGTTTCCCGTTCTGGACGATTACGTCGCAGAGCGGGCCGGCTTTGGAGTCCAGGAAGGACTCCAGTACAAATCCGTCGGTGTATTCGGGGTTGTAGTTGGCCGTAATTTCGTTGACCTCCGTGACCAGGGTGAGCATTTCGAGAAAGGTGTCTACTCCTTCACCTGTAACAGAAGAAAGGCCGGTCACAACCGTTTCGCCGCCCCATTCCTCGGGCGTGAGTTCCCGCTCGGCAAGCTCTGCTTTAATTTTGTCCACGTTGGTCTCTTCTTTGTCGATTTTGGTTAAAGCGACGACAATCGGGAGGCCGGTCGCTTTGGCGTTCTGAATAGACTCTTCGGTTTGGGGTTTGATGCCTTCGTCCGCCGCGATCACAATGACAAGGATGTCTGAAGTTTTTATCCCGCGCGTGCGAATCGCTTGAAACGCTTCGTGGCCCGGCGTGTCAATGAACGTAAGCGTCCGGCTGTTTTTTTGCACCTGATACGCGCCGACGTGCTGAGTAATACCGCCCGCTTCTCGGGACGTTACGCGCGACTCGCGAATATAGTCCAAGAGGCTCGTCTTTCCGTGGTCGATATGCCCCATAATGGTAATAATGGGGTGTCGTTCTTGAATGGTATTGGCAGTGTTTTCGGCCATAGGTATCTAATAAGTCAATTCTCAAATATAGCATAACAACTCGTCAGTTGTAAATAAGTAAAAGACCACCTACTCGAAGAGTAGGTGGCTTTTATCCTGCCGGCTACGCCGGCGCAGTGGCACTCTTCATGTTTCTGCTTTGTCAAAGAGTGATGGCTGAGAGATTTTATGGTGCGTATCCTGATGACGTACATATCTTCGGATGATATACTCATCCATTCCTATCGTTGACGCAAAGTATCCCCTGGCCCAAAGCGATTTCCGTTCGTACAAACCGTGCTTATTCTTAATCTTTTTCTTGAGCCATGCTGAAGATTTTCCTTTCAACACTTGCATTACATAGGAAATGGAATCTCTCGGAGTCAAAAGTATGCAAAGATGAATATGATCTTCTTCTATGTGTAACTCTATTATTTCCCATTTCTTCCATTTGCATATCTGCTCGAGTATTCTCCGTACTTCATCTTTGATCTTTTGACTCCTTAATGCCTTTCCACGATATTTAGGCGTCCACACTATATGATATTTTAAATCATAAAAACTATGTGATAATGTTCGTATGGTACGTTTTTCTGACCGCATAAAAACGTATCTCTTTAACTACTAAAGCCGCCCTTCCGGGCGGCTTTAGTGTAACGGCCTTGCCTTGCCAACGTACACCCCAGCTAAAGCTGGGGGTTTTTAGATAAAAAAAAAACGATACACGTTGTGTATCGTTGAGACAAACTTCCCGTTTAGGCATTAATGCAAAAGGGAAGTGTCCTTTTTTCTTGATAAAAAAGGGCGAAAGCCGCATCCGTGCTTTAGGCATGCATTCCACCTGTCCTTCAGGTGTGTAGTAATTCACCTGGTAGGTGCGTTGATGCACCTTTTCTTGGAGTACACGCGGATAATCTCCGGCAAACGCGAGTTTGATTTCCTCTTCAAACTGCATTTTCGATTGTTTATCCATCTGAACACCACGGCCTCCCCAGGAGATATTTTGACCGTCATAGGCAGCATCTTTGATGATGTATTGCCTCTGATTCTCGATGATCTCTGCCCAATTAATGGCCATGGGAGCACGCGGAGAAATAGGAATCGTCCACGGAATGTACTTCTGGAGCCTCTGTAGTTTTTTCTCGTCAGGAAAGACTTTGTCAGCAAACGGCATAAACGGAAGCGTAAGCAGAACTTTACTCTCCCGATAAAATGCTCGCGGATTAAGCATGTACACGTTTGAGGGTAACGGATCGAGTACCCACTTTTCGTCTTCGTAACGGGCAAAATTGTCAAAGTACCCGAAGAGGAAGAGTGTCGTATGCTCGTGGAAGCTCTCGAGGGTCAGCTCTTCAGCATAATAGAACGAGGTGGAGACACCGACCTCCCGCATGGCGTGAGTGAATACGCGCAAATCTTGCTCGTACTCCCACCAATCTTTGGTCAGAACAATACAAAAATGTTCTGTTTGGGGCGGAAGTGCGTCTTTCACCCGTTCGTGAATGTCGTAAGGGACATCATACCCTTGAACGAGGGCATATAAAATGCCTAATGCTCCGCCACATTCTTCGCGTTCGGTGACATATATCTGCTCGTTGACATCCACCGCAATATCCAAGCGGAAGAGCGATTCCAAACGTCCGTCGTAGACATATGGAATAACACTGGGAACTTTATCGCCCAACAGGGTTTTCAGTGGGAGACATTGTCCACCACTGTAGGACCTGCGAATACATTGCGACATCCAGGATAGCAGCTCTTCAAGCTCGCGAATTTGCTGTTGAATGGTCGGAGAAATTTCCAAAGGCTTGTCGCCCATGAGCCAAGAGACTCCCTGCAGAGTTCCATAGCCAATTCCTGTGGCCTCAATACGATGTTTCAGATCAACGTATCCGTTTCGGGTATCCATTTAGCGTAATTCTCCATGGAAAAAGATCAACAATGGAGCCCCTCAAAGCTTGTCCTTTCAGAGGCTCCCTATTAATCTTAGAACTACTCCTCTCCCTATCATAGGGCTCTGATAGCCGATTGTCAACGTAACAAGAAGCGCTGTAAACAGGAACCAATTGATAAATGCTCTTGACAATTTTCACATTTTGTAGTAAGACATGATTCTGCACATTCCTACATCACGGAGGTTTTTATGAAAGGCATACTCTACATCCTCATCGGATTTGCTGCCGGCGTATTCCTACAGGGGGAATATCCAATTCTCCAACAAGCGGACGAGCTCAAAAAACAAGCGGAGGAGCTTCTCAACGAGGCGGGCCAACCAACCAACGAGCAAACGGTAAGCACCAAACCGTGTGAGAAAGAGAAGGTGCAAAACCTTCTTCTCCGCCTCGAGAACATAGAGACCTTCAACCGGCCAAACGGGCGAGGGGCGCTCTGCGAAAACGATGGATCCACCCTCCATAGCTTCTTCCCGGAAGGACCGGATAACGTAAAACGTACGAAGGCCATTCAGGAAGAAGCGGAAACAATCGATGCAGTAAGCATCGACATCGACGAGAGCAAGAATCCGGAAGAAGCCCCCTGGGTTACCGTGAAGATAAATCAGGAATGATCATGGGGGAAGCCGACAACCGAAGCCATCTTCGGTTGTTTTCTTTTGAAAAAGCTACTGTTACGCCGAGAACAAAGAAGACAGCGAGGTTTGCCCGGGCCTTCGGTTTCTACGCGGAGGTCTTTTGACAGAAGGTTTTGCGGTGGAGCGGACTTAAGCCGTGAGTCCGGATTGCCTCGCGGTGAGCTTTGGTGCCGTAGCCTTTGTGCTTGGCGAAGCCGTAGGCGGGATACACCCGCTCTTGCTCGATCATATACCGATCGCGCGAGACTTTGGCCAAAATGGACGCGGCTGAGATGCTGATCTCGCGCGCGTCACCGTTGACGATTGCCTCTTGCGGGTAGGGAAGGTCGGGGATCTGTTCTCCGCCGTCCACGCGGATGGAGATAGTATGTTCTATATTGAGACAACAGCCTTCCACCGCTTCGGTCTGGGCCATGTGCGTAGCCTGGCGAATATTGAACTGATCGATAAGCGTGGGACTCACAAACGAAACCTCGTACGCCACGGCCCGCTTCTGAATGTCTTCACACAAAATTTCGCGCCGTTTTTCGGTTACCTTTTTGGAGTCGGTGAGCCACGGAAGCGTGCTCCTCTCTTCGGCGTACCAATCCTCCACCCTCTCCAACGGTAACCACACGGCCGCCGCCACAATCGGCCCGGCCAACGGGCCACGCCCCGCCTCGTCCACGCCGATGATTGCTGTTGGGGAGGTTTGTTTCATTAGTCTTGCTACCTGCTACGAGCTACTTGCTACTGTACGTGTCGAACGCTTCGGGCGTCAG
>PXOY01000012.1 GCA_003021915.1 Parcubacteria group bacterium SW_4_49_11 | reverse complement strand
GGCGATCGTCATCGTGGCGATTAACCCGAATCGTCAACTCGCCAAAGTGCGTAACAGCGAACGAGACTCCGAAGTGAACGCGATTTTGGACGGAGTTTACCAATATAATATTGATAACAACGGGGAAATTGCCGGAGAGCCAATTATTCCCAATGACGGCAACGCTTACGCGATTGAAAAAGATGACAGTACGGATGCAGACGACTGTGATGAAGTGTCCACGTCCTACAGTGGCAGTGTAAGCGGAAGTGTCGAGCTCGGCGCAGGAGCGAACAGTGGAAATACAGAAGGAGGATCTATCACGGACAAGTATCTAGCTGACATCCCGGTTGATCCGCAAGAAGAAGGACACGGATGTTCGGGATACACGATCTCGCGCAGTGGTGGCAGTGATCGTATGACGGTAGAAGCGCCCTTAACTGAGCAAAGCAATACCAATCGAACAAGCGTCATCTCGGTTACTCGCTAACCTCCGATCCCGCTTCGGAATCCATTGTCATAACTCTCTGAGTGTCAAAAAAAGACCTCAGAGAGTTTTATTTTATTGACATAACGGCCTTTATGTGATAGCATACTCCCTTATTTTAAATAGGTGTGTATGCATATTGCATTTATAGGACAAAAAGGGATTCCGGCGCTGACCGGCGGCGTAGAACGTTACGTCGAAGAAGTAAGTGCGCGCCTGGCGGAGCGTGGGCATAAGATTTTTGTTTATTCTCGTAAACAGTATGCGCACAGCGCCTACCATCGAGGGGTGCGATGTGTGCGGACATGGCATCTGCCCGGTAAATATTTCGCGACGATTACGCATACCCTCAGTTCGGTAGGACATCTATTGTTCCGTAAGGCCGGAGTGGATATCATTCACGTCAATTCGGTGGGGCCGGCGTTGCTTATGCCGTTTGTACGGGGAGTGTTGATGGGCCAGGTATTGGTTACTGGCCGCCGTCCCACTGTGGTATTTACGTTTCATAGCGCGGATTGGGAGCACAGTAAGTGGGGGCCGTTTGCGCGCGCTATGTTACGCCTGGGTGCGTGGTGCGGACGCGTCAGCGCAGATCAAGTAGTATATGTTTCTCAAGATATGCTCGACCGATTCGGAAGCCAGGAAAAGGGCGTGTATATTCCGAACGGAACAGAAATGGAGTCAACTACCCAGACAGATGATCTTCATGCGCTCGGAGTGACGGAAGGGTCGTATGTACTGTTCGCGGGACGTCTTGTTTCTCATAAGCACGTACATACGCTTATTCAAGCGTTCAAGCAAAGTTCTGTGGCGGGCCGGTATACGCTGGTTATTGCCGGAGAACACGCTGATACGCCCGAATATGCCGCGCATCTTGAGGAGTTAGCCCAGGGGGAAAACTCTATACGCTTTGTCGGAAACCAGTCCGGAGATTCCCTTCAACAGCTGTTTTCGCACGCGGCGGCGTATGTGCTTCCTTCTTCGTCGGAAGGACTGTCCGTTTCGTTACTGGAAGCAACGGGTATGGGAATTCCGGCCATTGTGAGTGATATCTCCCAAAATCGGGAAGTGGTTACGTCCCACGCAGAACTGGTACGCCCGGGGTACGTCACAGATCTCCAAGAGGCGTTAGAGAACGTGTTTCAGGATCCATCGGCGGCGAGAGCACGCGCCCAAGAGTTACAAAACGTGGTAAGGGCGCAATACTCGTGGAAACGGGTTGTAGATGACCTGGAGCAACTGTATACCCAGGATATGCCTACTTCTCGAGTAACGGATTATTCGTATGTGGCGTAGCTTGCTTACCATCTGCAAATGGGGGAGTCTGATCCTCCTCGGACTTCTCTTCATTGCGGGAGTGTGGGCCTGGAACGCCTATTCTGAGGAGCGCGTTTTACTCAATCACTTCCGCACCACAGAGAAGGAGACGTATCTTGTGCTTTTTCAAAACCACATGGAATTGAGGCCTACGGGTGGCTTTATCGGAAATTTTGCGGAAGTGACCGTACAAAACGGCAGTATTGTGGATTACAACCTTGTGAATGCGAATGATTTCGACTATCAGAAACCGGGTCGCAAACCGCCTCAGCCGTTACAGGAGGTATTGAATCTTCCCAAGCAGCAGATGCGAGACGCCAACTGGAATCCTGACTTTCATCAAACAGCTCAGGTGGTCCGCGCGCTGTATACCAAAGAGGGAGGAGATAAAGAGATTGCCGGGGTGATTGGCGTTACGTCTCACGCTTTACCGCTGGTCATGGAGTATACCGGTCCGGTGTCGGTCAAGGGAGTAGACCAAGAGCTGACTTCAGACAATGTCCTCGTAACGATTCAACGGGAACTGAATTTCGGGTATCAAGACAATCCCAATCGTTCTCGTTCCACACGGAAAAAGCCCCTTAAGCGGTTAGTTCGCACGCTGGAGACCAAGGTCCGCAATCTTTCGTGGCGAGAAAAAGGAAGGTTTTTGAAAGATTTGTATACCTTAGCCGAAGAAAAGCAGATTCTGTTCTCTTTTGAGGATCAGCATTTGCAAACGCAGGCGGAAGATCTGGGCTGGGCCGGTCGCCTCCAAAAGGTGGAGGGCAATGGATATCTTCATGTGGCGGACGCGAATCTCGGCGCATTGAAGACTGATCGGTTTATGGAGCGTGAATGGAGGATCACCGAAAACCCGTGTCCGGACTCCAGAGATATATGCGGCACTGTAGAGCTGGTGTATACCAATACGGCACAGGAACACAGCCGTTTGAATACCAAATACCGTTCGTATACGCGCGTGTATCTCCCTCAAAGCGCGTTTGTCCATGAGGTAACAGGCATTGACGGCAACCCAAGCTATGGACGAAAGGGGGATAAGAAAGAGGTCGGCTTTCTGTTCCGGGTGCCCGTGAATGCGGAAAAAACGATTACGTTATCCTATACCCGAACTTCTCCCTCGAAAGATACCTCGCGCATAGCTATCGAGAAACAACCGGGAGTGGAGGAAATTCCGGTTTCCGTATCCCGTAACGGGCAAACCATAGAAAAAACGCTTCGAAAGGATCACAGGTTTACGTTTGAGTAAATTACATGTGCTCGAAGAGCACGATATACGGTTGATATATGGACCTGACGGTCCGATACACAATAGATATACGGTTGTACGTTTGTGGTCACGTGCCAGTAGCAAAGTGCAACCATACTACCGTGCCGTTAGGCGCATGTCTCGACTATTCTAAATTCTAAATACCAAATACTAACTACTAACTACTAAATTCTATTCACTTGCTACCTGCTACGCGCTACTTGCTACTGTAATTCTCTGGCTTCCGGCTTCAGAATTCTGGCTTCTGTTATTCAATATGCATCGTCTGCTGAAAACGTTCCAGTTTCGTCCGGAGGTCCGGATACTGATGGAGCGTAGGGTCGTCGGTAATAATGGAGTGTGCTCCGGAGCGAGCGGCGTCCAGGAGCTCGGCGTCCGTAAAAATTTCGGGGCGTAAGCTGGAATAGCCGGACTGCTCGCCCCCGGTGAATTGGCCGGGGCCTCGGTACGTGAGATCGTACTCGGCCAATTCAAACCCGTCCGTTGTTTGCTCCAGCGCTTGAAGACGCTCCGGCTGGTCCTCACCGGAGGCGGCGACGAGACAATAGGCTTGTCCGCCTCCACGCCCCACGCGACCACGCAGTTGATGTAATTGAGCGAGTCCGAACCGTTCGGCGCTCTCGATAAGCATCAAATTCACCTCCGGAAGATCTACGCCAACTTCGATGACGGTGGTGGAGACCAGAACGGCGTACTCTTTCTGTTGAAACGCGCTAATCACCTGTTGTTTTTCTTCTTGGGGCATTTGACCGTGAAGCATCGCCACAGGGAAGTCCGAATAAACGTCATTTTGGAGCTTCTCGTATTCGGTGAAGACACTGCGAGTAGAGGAATCTTCGCTCTCTTCAATTTGCGGACACACCACAAACAATTGTTCTCCTTGGGCCAAGTTATCTCGCAAGAACTGATAGGCTTTTGCGCGATCGGACTCTGCAACCTTGGGCGGACGCTCGGAAATACGAGAAATAAGAAGGTCGCCATAGGCGGTCAACGCCAGGGTGCGCGGAATAGGAGTGGCGGTCATACTCAACAGATGAGGCATGGTGTGCGCGTAAGGTGAAAGCGCGACGCCTTTTTCTTGCAGACGTGCTCGCTGATTAACGCCGAATCGATGCTGTTCGTCAATGAGGGTGAACGTGAGGTTTTGAAAAGTGAGATGTTCACTAATCAGCGCGTGCGTGCCAATGACAATGTGTACCTCGCCCGAAGAAATTTGCCGCAAAAGTGTTTTTCGATCAATCTTCGTCCAACTGCCGAGGTCCGGATCGGTACTCACACGCGCTTGGGAACCGGTGAGGACCGCGACTTTCGGCACCTGAATAAATGATGTTTGATGGAACAGTCCCACCAGGCGTTCAAAATGTTGCAGAGCCAATACTTCCGTGGGCGCCATAAAGGCTGCCTGTTGGTTATTGAGCGCGGTATTCAGAAGGGCAATGGTGGCGACAATTGTTTTTCCACTCCCGACATCTCCCTCTAACAAACGGTTCATGGGGAGCGTAGTCCCGGTATCTTTGATGATCTCCCAGGCGGTTTTGCGTTGGGCGTTGGTCAGCTCAAACGGGAGTTCGCTCACAAACGATTGAATTTCTTTTTTCTTGAACGAGAGGGGCGTTGCGGTGAAGGTCTGGAGATGCATGCGTTGCTGAAGCAGAGAGAGTTGCAAGAAAAATGCTTCTTCAAAGGCCAGGCGGTATTGACCTCGTTCCACTTCTTCGCGGGTTTGCGGAAAATGCACTTGGCGGAGCGCGCCGAAGAGGTGCTCAACCTCATACGTTTCTCGAATCTCATCGGGCAAATAATCATCAAACGGGAGATACGAGGAAGTTAACAGTAATGCTATGTGATACCGAAAAAAGCGGGAGGTGATACCTTTGGTAGTGGAATATTCGGGCACGAGACGTCCGGTATGAAGGAGAGACTTGCCCGCTTTGACGGATTCCAGCACGGCCTCTCGTAAACTGATGTGCCCGTCGCGAGATACGGTTCCGGCCACCGCCATTCGGGCGCCTTCTTGCGCTTGTTTTAAAATAAATTGCTGATTAAACCATACGGCTTTCATGCGTCCTGTGTCATCTTCAAACGTCCCTTCAATAATCCGCAGGTTTTTGCCGGGGATTTTTTTTTGATATTTGGAGATAACGGTTCCGATAATGGTTACTTGACTGTTCGCTTCGAAATTCTCAAGTTCAGCGATGGAGACGCGCCGAGAATAGTCGTTATATTTACGCGGCGTATGAAACAGTAAATCTTCTACACGGTAAATATGCAAGCGGGCCAGTATGTCCAAGAATTTTTTCGGAATGGAGAGATCAGAGAGGGACGTCGAGAGAGAAAGGGAGTGTGGCATATGTTTCAGAAGAAAATAATCCCTCGAGTTACCCCGAGGTGGCGAAGGTGTATCCAGGAGGACTCGAACCTCCGACCTCAGGTTCCGCAAACCTGCGCTCTATCCAACTGAGCTATGGATACGTTAAAGTTGAAGAATGGTGTCTAATTTATCTACGAGCCGTTCCTGTCCGTCTTGGCGCTCTACAAATTGGTCCAAGATAGCGGCAATGTCTTCGGGGTCTTCGCTTCCCAAGGGGACTTTTACATATTGAATGATTCCTTCCTTGAGAAAGAGGGAAATAAAGGCCATATCTTCATCGTAGAGAATACCAAAGAAATCAATGTTTGTGTAGGGGTAGCTGTCTCTCTCCGGTATGACAATTCCTTGTTCGGTAATCTGTACTTCAATGATTTCGGGCTCTTTTTGGATGGTAATTACAGTCAAAACCACCAACAGAAGAAAGACCACAAACATCATCGGACTTTTGCTGATGATAGCGTACCCGAGAAGGATAACCGCGATCAGACTGAACACCGCGTACCACGTCCGGCTGTGTTCTCGGCTCTGAAAGGAGGAGGTGGTATAGGAATAGAGGATCTCCGGGGAATTTCTCTGATTCGTCTCTCGCGCACGATACGACGATTCAGCTGGAGACTGCGCGGATTCGGGGGCTTTGGTTCGTTTTTGGGTTCGCGCCATAGAGTTACCTACGTTTGTTCGTTTCTCGCCATTCGGCGACGGCTTGATGATCTCCGGAGAGCAGTGGGGCGGGGACTGTCCACTGGGATTCCGCGTTTGAGCGAATAAGATGAGGAGTATCGGGAGCAAACGAGGCGGGCCTCGTATACTGCGGATATTCACCTTCGGTGCTTTCCTGGAAACTTTCCTTTGCGAGTGAGCTTTCGTTGCCGAGAACACCCGGAATGAGACGGGTGACCGCGTCCATGACAACAAGTGCGGGGAGTTCGCCGCCGGTGAGAACGTATTCTCCGATGGACAGAGTCTCGTCGGCGAGGTGCTCCTCTACGCGGGAGTCAACTCCTTCATACCGTCCGCAGATAAGCACGCAATGATCGATATGTTCTTGATACCATTTGGCTTTTGGTTGAGTAAACCGTTCTCCGCCGGCCCCCAAGAGGATAACCCGACGATTGTCAGCCTGGTATTGATCCACAATGTATTTGAGCCCCTCGTAAATGGGTTCGATCTGTAAGATCATACCCGCGCCACCTCCGAACGGGCGATCATCCACGCGTCCGTGTTTATCAGACGTGAAGCTACGCAGATTATGGAGATGAATATCCGCGTAGCCATGTTCCCGAGCTCGATCCAGAATGCTTGTTTCCGTGTAAGGGCGGATGGTTTCGGGAAATAACGTGAGGACGTCAAAGCGCATAGGTGAAGCGCTCTGGTCTACTCTTCGTCTTCTTCCATCCTCGGACCGAACGCACTCGGGCGTTCTGCGTCTCCACCGCCTTCTGGTTCGAGAATTTTGAGGTTAACGCGTGCGTTGTTGCGTGCTCCCACAATACGAAGTAACGTACGAATCGCTTTGGCCGTAGAACCGTCCTTCCCGATGACATAGCCCATGTCTTCCGGATTTACCTGCAGGGTGATTAACACACCCATCTCGTCTACGTTGCGTTCTACGATGACATCGTCCGGATTATCTACGATCGACTTCACTAGCATCGATACAAACTCTTTATCAGTGACGTTACCCATATCTGTCCCTTATCTTATATCGCTATGAATCATAGCTACCTATAGTATAGCATAGAAAAGCCTGAAGTTGTCCACATATCGAAACGGGGGAGTTGCGTTTTTGGTATTGTTGTGCTACAATCAGCATGTTGTAACAAGTAATTCCGGTGTGTATGGACCGTAGCGTTGATGTGTCCGATCTTCGAAGTGTTATTCTCAATTCCGTAAATCAGCTTCAAGAAAAGTTTGAGATTCATAATTTTTCCGGTCGCACAAAGGCTCCGGGGGAGTATTCCGAACTTATCGTAAACGGCATGGGTGGCTCGGCCTTGCCCGCGGAAATTATTTTGTCAGGATTTTTTCAACTCTCTGACAATCAGAAATTGGCCCCGATTTTCATTCACCGCAGTTACGGAGCTTCGCGTCGGTTGGGAGAAAACTCCCTCGTCGTATCCATTTCGTATTCGGGTAACACCGAAGAAACGGTATCCGCTTACAAAGCTTCGTTGCGCCAAGGTGTACCTTCTATCGCCATCGCGGCGGGCGGAGAGCTTATTAAACTCGCCCAAGAATATAACCAGCCCTACGTAGTGCTGCCCCAGCCCGATGAAGCATTTCAACCCCGCTACGGAGAATTTCGCCCATCTCGATCCGAAAGATTTTGAAGAGCAGGGGAAAACACTGGCCACCAAACTGCATACCCATACCCCCGTAGTGTATTCTACGAACGCGTTTAGCAAGGCGTCTCACATTTGGAAGATCAAAATGAACGAAAACGCGAAAACACCGTGTTTTCATAACAACGTGCCCGAGCTGAATCATAACGAGATGGTCGGCTTTACCAATCCGCAATGTGACTTTAGCTTTGTGTTTCTTCGAAGTGAGGCGGAGACGTCTCGTAACGTAACGCGTCTCGAAACCATGAAAACCATCTTCGAAGAGCGCGGTCTGCCGGTGCATGAGGTACGTGTCCAAGATCACGGCAATTACCTCGCGAACCTTATGGCCATGATCCTCGTGGGAGACTGGACAGCTTACTATTCTGCCCTCGCGTACGGCATTGATCCCACGCCGGTAGATTTAGTTGAAGATTTCAAAACGCGACTCAAACAACAGTCAGATTAACATACGTTCAGAGACCAATTTGCGGGCCTCGGGGAGAGGATGTTCGGCATTCAACCAATAGAGGGAAGCGTCTCGCCTAAACCAGGTCATCTGACGTTTGGCATATTGATATTCCGCACGAATAAATCGGTCCTTCATCTCTTCGTACGAGAGGTTTTCGTTGAGGTACTCCCAGATGAGTTTGCTCCCCAGTCCGAATGAGCGAATTTGATTTACAGCGTGTTGAGCATCGGTTTGGGATGTAATGTGCTCATAGAGGTTTTCTATCTCGTCAATTACTCCCGCCGCCAGCCGGTTTTCTACCCGCGCGGCGATTTTTTCTCGCAAGACGGTCCGAGGGAGATACAGTCCGATCTGTAACGCGTCGTACGGACTCTCTTTTGGTTTGTCCGCCTCAGTCTGATGATGAGCTTTCTCAATCGCGCGAATGAGGCGGTATTTATTCTGTCGGTCAGCGGCGTTTAGTGTTCTCCCAGGAAGCGTTTCTAATTTGGTTTGCAGTTCCTCGACTGAGTAGGTCTCTAAGGTCCTCCGCAAATGTTTGTCTGCGGGGGTAGCGGCAAAATCATAGTCATACACAAGACCGGTTACATAGAGTCCTGTCCCTCCTACCACGAACGGGAGTTTACCCCGGTTGCGAATCTCTGCAATGTACTCTGTAGCCCGGTTCTTAAATTCGGCCGCTGAAAAGGTCTCGGACGGCCGTAGTTCATCAATCAGATAATGGGGGATCCCTTGTCGTTCGTTGGGCCTCGCTTTGCCGGACATGAGGTCGAGTCCTTTATACACTTGGCGCGAATCGGCCGAAATGATCTCTCCTTCAAATTCTTTGGCGAGTGCCAAGGAGAGAGATGTTTTGCCCGAAGCGGTGGGACCAACGATGGTTACGAGAGGCGTGGACATATAGTTATCAGTATAGAGAGAGGACGCGTGAAGGGCAAGCCTCACGCATTGACGAGACCACAACGTTTTGATACAGTCTCAGTTAGGCTATAACTCACGTATATGTTTGCTATTATTCGAACGGGCGGTAAGCAATACCCGGTGGAGGAAGGAGATATTCTCAAAGTAGAGAAGCTCGGCAAAAACGTCGGCGACTCCGTGGAGTTTGACGATGTTTTGCTCGTAGATGACGACAACGAGGTACGGGTCGGTAACCCGAACGTAGACGCCAAAGTAAGCGGAGAAGTCCTCGAAGAAGGGCGTAATCGTAAATTGACCGTCTTTACCTACAAGAGCAAAACGCGTCAACGCCGCAAGATTGGTCATCGTCAACACTACTCCAAGGTGAAAATCACGGGGCTGCAGTAAATACCTGTGCCTTACCCTCGATACAGGAGTGGATATCTATGGGGTAATGGGCCGTCAGATCCAGTATTACAGCTTTGTCTGGCCTTTTTTTCTTATTCATGTCATACTAGAAATAAGAACCAAACCAATCGTATGGCCCAATCTCCATATACAGAGGTGCGCGCTCAGGTAGAGAATATTCTTGACGAAGTGCGACCGGTGGTCGATGCGCACGGTGGTGACGTGTCCATTTCCTCTCTGAAGGACGGTGTTCTGTATTTGGATTTGGCCGGTGCTTGTGTGGGGTGTCCGATGGCAGGCCTCACCTTTGGGATGGTCGTTGAAAATCGCATCAAAGAAGAGTTGGGTGACAAAATCCACACCGTGTATTACAATGAAGACGTAGGTGAAGCCGAATTAGCGGCGCATAGTAAATAACTCTTCTCTATGGCGGAAATCAAAACGCTTCTTGTCGATCGGGATACGTGTATCGGAGCGGCGAGCTGTGTAGCGGTCTATCCGGACGTATTCGAACTCGATGAAGAGAACAAGGCGGTCCTTAAATTGGAAGACGGAAAGAACACCTCAGACGAGACGGATGTCAAAGCGTTGGATGTGGGCTCAGTGGACAACGATTCCTTGATGGTCGCGGCCCAGTCTTGTCCGGTGGCCGCAATTTATCTCTACGACGAAGACGGCAATAAAGTGTTTCCTGAATAGACGCTATCTTTGAGAACGCCTCATTTAAAGGGTCTGTAGAGATACAAAAGCCAGTACCTTCGAATTTCGATTATAGAATTTAGTATTTGGTATCTAGTATTTAGAGGCCATTCCAGAATTCTTAATACTTATTATATATCTCGGGATACGGCTTCTATGAACGAACCTGGGTTATGGGTGGGTAGGCATTGTGTAGTGAATATAAGCCGTACCCCGAGATTATGCCCGTACTTCACAGTAACCGAACGTATATTTTTGAGATGACTGCTAGAATAGTTGTATACGCTCATACTTGTTCAACGCCAGTGGGATCCCTCCTGTTGGAAGATAGGTCTCGTCAGAGGCCGGAAGAAACAGAATGTTTTTTGAGTGACCGTAGTAATACGATATGGATGATGTACAGCAAATTAAGAGTAAAGTCGATATTGTCGATGTGGTGGAGGAGTACGTTACCTTAACGCCGGCCGGAAGCAACTACAAAGCGTTGTCGCCGTTTCGCCAAGAGCGTACCCCTTCGTTTATGGTAAATCCGGGGTTGCAGATATTTAAGGACTTCGGAAGTGATCAGGGGGGAGATGTCTTCACGTTCGTTATGGAGATGGAAGGAGTCGAGTTCCGCGAAGCTCTAAGCATATTAGCCGAACGAGCCGGTGTTACTCTTTCTAAACAGAATGGGCGTCAGTCTCAGACAGAGACGGGAGGTGTGTCCAAAGAACAGATGCGAGGCGCGCTCGCGTATGCCCGTCGGTTTTTCGAGAAAGTGTTGGAGCACGAAACACACGGGAAGGACGCTCGCGCGTATCTCGAAGAGCGCGGGGTTAATGACGAAGCGCGGCAGGCGTTTGGGATAGGCTTCGCGCCGTATTCGTTTCAGGCCCTGCGCTCAGCGTTAGCTCAAAAACAGATTCCCCAACAGGCCATGATGCAGTCCGGGTTGGAAATTGAAAAGGCGGAGACGGGCCGGGTGTACGATCGGTTTCGTGGGCGCCTTATGTTTCCTATTCAGGACGTGATGGGGCGCATTGTGGGGTTTAGCGGGCGTATTTTGCCTCAATACGACGATGATACCATGGGTAAATACATTAACACGCCCCAAACGCTTATATATGACAAAAGTACAGTGCTTTACGGACTCTATCAAGCCAAGCAAGCAATCAAACAGAAGGGAGAAGCGATTTTAGTAGAGGGGAACCTTGATGTTGTGCTCTCGCATCAGTATGGCATACAAAACGTGGTGGCAGTCTCGGGAACTGCGCTCACTCACCAGCATCTGCGCATCCTCAAGCGTTTCACTAAAAAGTTGGTCTTTTGCTTTGATAACGATGCAGCAGGAATCTCCGCTGCTAAGCGTTCGGTGCAGATGGCGTACCAACACGCATTTGTAGTCAAAGCTATCTCGCTGGAGGATAAAGACCCCGCGGACTTAATAACGGAACATGCCGCCCAATGGGAGCAACGCATCAACGAGCAGGTGGACTTTATGGAGTATTATATTGGCACGTTGCGCTCCCACGGCACCACGGCCGAAGAAATTATGACATATGAGCAGTCTCAGCAAGAGATCGCTGAACTTTTGAGCGCGGTGGAGAACCCCTTACAAAAAGATCGCTACGTCAAAGAGGTGGCCGAGCTGTTGGAGGTTAACGAGCACAGCATATACGCTCTTTTGGAAAGATACGGATCGCAAAACTCGTCCGATACGCAAGGTCCATCTCCCCAAGAGAATCAACGCACTCCCAAGTCTCTTGGTCAGCGCCTTCAGGAACAGTTGGTGGGGTACGCTTTTCTTGGGGTGGGGGTATATGATATATCTAAAGTAGAGTCATTTTGTTTTACGGACCCGACCCTGCGCGCAATTCTCGAGTATATCAAAGAAGCTGAAGAGATCTCCACTCTCACACTCGATGCCCTTCAAAAGACGTCCCCGGAGGCGGAGCCCCGCGCTCGAGAAGCGGTTTTTGAAGTCGAACGAGGTCGTGAAGAGAGCCAACCCTCTCACGAAGACGAAGAACAAGCAGTTAAAGAAATGATTGCTCATCTGAAACGTACGCAAAAGCAATCCGCTCTGAAAGAACTGCGTTCCCGACTCAAAAAGGCACGCGCGACGAACAATCAAGAAGAAATCGACTCCTTAATGCAACGAATCAACCAACTACTGCAGTATAATTAAGCATGGTGTATGGCTCAACAAGAAGCACCTCCCCAAAATCACAACGCGGGTGAGACGACCGAGAAAGATCAGCCCGTACACGTGGGAGGCAAAGAAATAACCAAAGAAACCATTGATAGCCTGATCAGTCAGGGGAAGGATCGGGGGTTTATCACTGAGTCGGAGTTGTTATACGCCGTACGAATCTGCCTCTGAAGAATCTCGATCAAGCGAGCCGGAAGAAGAACAAAGTCCGGACCCGGTACAAATTTATTTAAAGCAGATCGGAGATATCGATCTTTTAACCAAAGAGCAAGAAGCAGAGCTTTCCAAACGCGTCATGGAAGGAGACGAGCAGGCCAAGCAGGAACTTGCGGAGGCGAACTTGCGTTTGGTGGTAAGCATCGCCAAAAAATACGTAGGCCGCAGTCCGAATCTCACGCTCCTCGATTTAATTCAGGAAGGAAACATCGGACTGTATAAGGCGATCGAGAAGTTTGACTACGAAAAAGGGTTTAAGTTTTCCACCTACGCGACGTGGTGGATTCGGCAGTCTATTACGCGTGCTCTCGCCGATCAGGCGCGTACCATTCGCATTCCGGTGCACATGGTAGAAACAATCAATCGATACACGCAGGTGGTACGCGGTTTGGTACAAGAGTTGGGACGCGAACCGTTACCCGAAGAGATTGCTGAAGAAATGGACATGGAAATCGAGAAGGTGCACCAGATCATCAAAATTTCTCAAGACACGGTGTCACTTGAGGCGCCTGTGGGAGATGAAGATGAGAATAGCTCTCTCGGAGACTTTATCGAGGATTCGGATTCGATCGATCTGACCCAAGAGGCGAGCCGTAACCTCCTCAAAGATCATCTGGGAGAGATTATGCATGATCTCAATGAGCGAGAACAGAAGATTTTGACCATGCGATTTGGTTTGGAGGACGAAATTCCGCACACGCTCGAAGAAGTGGGCGAAGAGTTCGGTGTCACCCGGGAGCGTATTCGCCAAATTGAGGTAAAGGCTCTTTCCAAGATCCGTAAACACAAGAGTGTCGAAAAGCTTAAAGGGTACTAATGGAAACGCCGCGGTTTCAAATGTGCCCTGAAGATTTTTGGTGCGCGTTTTGCGAAACGTATGTACGAGGAACGGGCGTTACGAATCATTGCCCGGTATGTTTGTACTCCAAGCATGTGGATACGCATCCCGGAGATCGAGCGGCGCGCTGCCACGGATTGATGAAGCCTGTGGGCGTTTCCGTGAAAGCGGGAGAGTGGAAGCAGATTCATCAGCGGTGCGTCTGTGGACATGAACGTGCCAATAAAGTACAAGAAGAAGATGACGAAGACGCGTTGCTTGCGCTCCTCGCGTCTTAGGAAGAGATGCCCGAACGGTAGTGGAGTGTACTTTTCAGATAAATCCTATATTCTTAACGTATGAATACGAATCTCAAAGCGCAAATGGTCTATGCGGAAGGCGTACGTTTCGCGATTACGAATGACGAGGCGGAAGAAATCGGACGCGCCTTTCTGTATGTAATGAATAACGATCTCCATGAGGAACCGTTTGGCTTTCTCGAAGATGTATATGTCTCCGAACAAGCGCGCGGTCAAGGCGTGGGGTCTCAGCTCATTGACAAGGTGATCGAGACCGCTCGGCAACGCGGATGTTACAAAATCGTGGCGACGAGTCGGTTTGAACGAGAGCAGGTACACGCGTTTTATGAAAAATTCGGGTTTGAGAACCGCGGGTATGAGTTTCGGAAAGGTTTGGTATAAGAGAAGCCAGAAGTCGGAAGCCTGAAGCCAGAGAATTGCAGTAGCAAGGAGCGTGTCCCTCCTCGGGGGCGAGGAGGGACGAGTAGCAGGTAGCAAGACTAACGTTGATATACCGTTGTATGTGGTAATAGGGTGTGTCTTCCTCCTAGAAATATGTACGTACTTTGCTATTGGCAGTCCCATCGAAAATAGGCTTTCGACAGAAAGCCGTAAAAACACGTAGTGTTTTTTAAGTGACCGTAGTAATACGAAGTAAGCTTGGTAAATCGAGATATACGGTTGTGATGCGTAAGTTGTAAGATGGACTGAAAAGGGTAAAGTTGGGAAATCTTCTTGATTCGGAGGGAAAAAAATAATACAATCTTTTTAAAGAAATAAGTTATATTTATATGTCGTTCCTCAAACGAAGATCGAAAGTGTTCGCGTTGCTGGGAGTCTTACTGGGTATCGCCATTTTGGCGTCAGTTTTGATTATTATCATAGACGGCAGCGATAATTTGGCCGAAAGGGAGTCAAATACTGAAACTGGTAATCAGCCGAGCCAAGCAGGTGAGGCTAGGTCATCGGTTGGGTATAATCTTTCGAGCGCGTCGTACGATAATAATAAGCGCGCGATCGGGCAAGCTACCAAACCAGAGGGTACGGCCTTCAGCGGAGACGGGAGCAAGATGTTTGTCGTGGGGAGTGGTAACAATAGTGTGCACAGCTACGATTTATCGACGGCGTATGATATAAGTACAGCGAGTTATAATCAAAAGTTCGATGTATCCGGGCAGGCTGGTATTCCTACCGGCGTAACATTCAACGCAGACGGAAGCAAGATGTTTGTGGTGGGGG
>PXOY01000011.1 GCA_003021915.1 Parcubacteria group bacterium SW_4_49_11 | reverse complement strand
AAAAGAGGAAGACACAACCTGTTTTCCTCCTTTTAAGGAGGAAACACCCGTTAGGGAATGGAGGTTACCTTACAACCATATATCGCTCCGTAAGGAGCATGTATCAACCATACTATCACGCCGTTAGGCGCATGTCTCGACTATTCTAAATTCTATATTCTAACTACTAAATACTAATTCTAAAGCATCCCCAAATAATCCAGTCCCAAATAGGCCACATCAATGTCTGTTAAATCTCCGTTACGCATATACGTACGGAGCGTGTCGAGTGATACAATCTCTCGCTCGATAAATTCGTGTTGATCGAAGTTTTGGGGAGCTACCTCCTCACACGCGGTGGCCACAAAGCAATAGCGCCACTTGTCCGCGTAACCGCACTCATACACCACCCCCACATACTCGACATTCCCCTGGTAGCCCGTTTCTTCCTTAAGTTCTCGGGCCACAGCTTCTTGGGGCGTTTCTTCTCCGTCAATGCCACCGCCCGGCAGTTCGTGCATCACCCGTTGAGGTCCGGGACGAAATTGCTTGACGAGAATCACCTCATGATTAGCCGTGAGCGCCAACGTCACGACCGGCGTTCCCTCGCGCTTCAGGTAAAATTCTTTAATTACTCCGTTGGGAAGCTCAAAATACACGCGATCAATCGCGCGTCCGTATCCATCTATGAGCTGTTCTCGACTGTGTTCTTTCCATGCATGAACCATACATTTGTCAGTTAGCTTGTATCCGTTTCCTCAGCCTCCACGGCTTCGTACGAGGTCCTCCCGTCTTTCGGAAGTTCGATAACGAACGTGGCTCCTTCGCCGCGTCCGTCGCTTTCAAACCAAATATCTCCGCCGTGCCGTTTGACTGTCGCGTGTGTCACATGGAGAGCAAGTCCGGAACCGTTCGGAATACGGCGTTTAGCCTCTTCCGAACGCTTGAACTTGTTCCATACATACTCCTCCTCTTGTTCTGTTATTCCGATACCGTCGTCCTCCACCCGCACCTCAACGCGCGAGTCTGTTACTCTCAAGTCCACACGAACCCGCGTGTCTCCGTAATATATCCCGTTATCCACAAGCGTATTCAACGCCTCCTTTAATTTCATGGGGTCTCCTCGGATATCAAAATTCTCGCCTTCCGTGTTGTAAGTGAGATCGATCTGATAAAACTCCCAAATGGTACGCCTACTCGCCACTACCGCATCTAAAATGTTTTTGATATTCATATCTCGTTTGCTCACCCCGAACTTATCGGCATTGAGTGCGTTGGTAAAGAGAATATCATTCACGACCGAGCTCAATCGTTGGGTGTTGATATACACCCGCACCACCTGAGCATAGGCCCCTTCATTCAGCTCGTACGTCTCATTCTGTTTATCCACCAGCATAGACAGAAACCCGGACAACGACGTCATGGGAGTACGCAACTGATGAGAAACCATGCGCAAAAAGTCATCCTTGGTCTCCAAAATCCGGCGCAGTTCGTCGTTTGTTTCGGACAGTTGTTGTTCTTTGTCATAGCGCTCGAGCAGTTCTTGATAGAGATAATACGCGACAACAAAGTAAATCCCCAAGGTCAATCCGTTAACCATAAAGTTCACGATGGAATTGCTCGTGGCCGTCAGAATTAAGAGGACAATCGCGATAACCCCCAAAAACATCTCGGCTAACAGAAGACGCACATTAAATAGTCGATGCATAAAAATCGCGTAGATGGTAAAGACCGCCAGAAACACCAGGCCAAGCGGTCCGTACTTTCCCAGAGCATCACTACCGGTCATAATGGGAAAGAGAATATTCGTACCTATCCCCCATCCAATCGTCAACAAGAGTCCCGTCACAAACAGACTGAGTTGTCTGCGCTCTGCATTATCTTCGGCATGGTAGAGTTTTTGGACAAAAATGGCGATACTCCATAATAACAACACCGCAATAAACGACAGAGCGCCGACGTACCCCGGTCCGTAATCGCCGTAGCGCGTATCAAATAAGAGCGGAGTCGTCACCCCTATAAAGGAGCCTAGCATGAACACTCCGGTCAAAATCCGACTCACTGTCTTCGCTCCGGCCACTCGATACGGAAAATAATACGCGAAAATAACCAAACCAACCGACAGGCCCAACCCGGCTACATACGTGAGTCGTCCGGTTATCGCCGGCGTGAGAAAATCCTCTTCAATTACGTCAAATTCTTGAATCACCAGATGAATAAACGTCCACGCCACCATACTCATTAGGGCGAATAAAAACGTGCGGGCATTGGTCTCTGTGCCCGCCTGGTGCCATAGAATATAGGATAAAAATAGGAGCAACCCTAACACGATAACGTTGGAGACGAGATAGATCATGGCAGTTGGCTATCTTTGTTTCACTATATCGTGTTTATTCGTCCGTTACAAATGGATATATGAGTAGCAGGTAGTAAGGAAATGAGAAGCCGGAATCCTGAAGCCCGAAGCCAGAGGTTTTGATATACGATGGATATATGCGCCTGGCGGCGCGATATACCGTAGATATACTGTTGTGTTTTCCTCCTTTTCTAAAGGAGGAAAAGCCCGTCAGGGAATGGAGATTACCTTACAACTGTATATCAACCGTATATCGTGCTCGAAGAGCACATGTATCGTGTCCGCAGGACACATATATCTACTGTATATCTTTCATTCCAAATACTAAATTCTAACTACTAAATACTATTTCCTTGCTACTCGCTACAAGCTACGTGCTACTGTTTTATTCCTCGACAAACGTGCGTGCCTGACCAATGGCTCCCGCGCGTCCCGTACGCCCGATGCGATGAATATAATCGTCGTAGTTTTCCGGAGCGTCATAGTTGACGACCAACGAAACGTTGCTGATATCAAGACCGCGAGCGGCAACATCCGTGGCAATGAGGATATTAACCTCTCCGGACTTAAATTGCTTCAGCGTGCGTTTACGCTCGGGTTGTTCTTTGTCTCCGTGAATGCCGATCGCCGCGAAATTCATGTCCTGAAACGTGCGCTCCAGAAAGTCCACCCCTTTCTTGGTATTCGCGAAGACCAACACTTTTCCGTCGTCTTGATAATCCTCCAGCAATTCTTTCAGCTTGCGCTTTTTCTCTTCCGGATGAGAATACAGCACAACATCCTGATAAATATGCTCCGAGGAAGGACTGGCCTGAAGCTTAACTTCTTGGTAAGACTGACGCAAAAATTCTCGCATCAAATTCTGAATTTTCGGATCCAACGTCGCGGAGAAGAACAACGAGTGACGTTCTTCGGGAAATTCGCGAATCAGACGACGAATATCTTCAATAAAGCCCATATCAAGCATGCGGTCGACTTCATCGAGGACAATCGTCGACATGTGCGAGAGATCGAGTTTTCCTTTGTCCGTGAGATCCATGATGCGCCCCGGCGTTCCGATCACCATGCGACTTCCTTTCTCAAGAATCTCAATTTGCTTTCTCATACTCTGACCACCCACGCATAGTGCGGAAAACAGTCCCAGCTTCTTGCCGAGCGCGCGGAACTCTTCGTTGATTTGTTCGGCTAATTCTCGAGTCGGCGCTAAAATTAACACCTGCTCGTCACGATTGTTGGCGAGCTTATTGATAAGCGGAATCAGGAATGCGGCGGTTTTCCCACTCCCCGTCTGCGCGATGCCCAACAGGTCTTCCCCCTTTAAAATCGGGGGGATAGCCTGTTCTTGAATCGGCGTGGGATCCGTGTACCCTTTCGCACTGATATTGCGCTGAAGATTCGGATGGAGATCCAGATCCTGATACGAATACGCCGAGGTATGCGTAGAGAGCTCCGGTGGTTTTACGTCCCGATGCACGAAATTCTTGGGTTGAAGTTGCGCCTTCGGCTTCCGCTGCGAAGACTTTTTCGAACGTGGAAAAGAAGCGGACGACTTGCCGCCTCGTCTATTCATAGGCATATGAGAAATATATTATCTTCGACCGCAAACAAACCTATTTTGTTCGCGCCGATCACTAAACGTACGTATTATAAGGGAATACAAGAAAAAATGCAAATAGCCGCAATCTCTTCTAATGGATGTCAGAGGGTGGTGGCATAAATATCCACATTGAGTTTTTGGAGCTTGCGCACGATATCTCCGTAGCCGCGCTCCACTTCTTCGACTCCGGTGACATAGACGGTTCCGTCGGTCACGGCCGCCGCGATAATATACGCCAAACCCGCACGCAAATCGGGAATATGAATAACTTCCTCTGCCGCTTGTAACGGAGTTCCCCCGTGCACATACGCAGTATGCGGATACGCTTTTCCATCAAAGCGACACGGATCTCTCGGACACTCTGTCTTCACGTCCGTGTGCGCGCCGAGCGTGTTTAACGCGTCCAAATACCCGAAGCGATCTTCAAACACGGTCTCATGAATGGTAGATGTTCCGTCGGCTTGCGTGAGGAGGACGGCAAACGGCTGCTGCCAATCGGTGGAAAACCCCGGGTACACATCCGTTTCAACCCTCGTGGGAGCGAGGGAGCGCTCTCGATAAAACGTAATCGTATCCTCCGCTTCCAGGCGAAAGCCTCCTCCTACTTCCCGAAAATACGAAAGGAAATTCCCCAACGTTTCCGGACGAATTCCTTCCCCCGTTATCTCCCCCTTCGCCGCACAGGCGAGCGCAGCCCACGAAGCCGCCTCAATCCTATCCCCAAGGATATGGGTGAAAGTACCGGAAAGCTCGGACACACCCACCACGCGGATTTCCCGACTCGGGCCGGTAAAAATGATTGCCCCCATCGCTCTGAGCATGGTAATCAGCTCCATAACTTCCGGTTCGACGGCCGCGTTTTGAATCACTGTTTCTCCGTCCGCCTTCACTGCTAAAAACAACGAATTTTCCGTCGCGCCCACACTCGGATACGGCAACGTAAGCGTAGCGCCTGTCAACGCTCCCGCTTTTTGGGCTTTGTATCCCTCTTCGGTTATCTCCACTTCTGCGCCGAACTGTTCCAGCGCTTGGGTATGAAAATCAATGGGGC
>PXOY01000010.1:634-5906 GCA_003021915.1 Parcubacteria group bacterium SW_4_49_11 | reverse complement strand
GTATGATCTTAGTAGTGCGAGTTATAACCAGAGCTTTGACGTATCTGGACAAGATAGTAAGCCTACGGGCGTAACGTTTAACGAGGGAGGAAGCAAAATGTTTGTAGTGGGGTATAAGAACGGGAACGTGTACAGCTACAACCTGTCCACGGCGTATGATCTGAGCACGGCGAGTTATAACCAAAGCTTTAATGTGTCTGGGCAAGATGGTGGTCCTACGGATATGATATTTAACGGAGACGGAACGAAGATGTTTGTGGTGGGATACTCTACCGATCACGTGTACAGCTATGATTTGTCGACGGCGTATGATCTTGGGAGTGCGAGTTATAATCAAAGCTTTGACGTGTCCGGGGAGGATAATGAGCCTCGGGACGTGAAGTTCAACGGTGACGGAAGCAAGATGTTCGTGGCGGGAGAGGATAGTGATGACATGTACAGCTACAATTTGTCCACAGCATATGACATTAGTAGTGCAAGTTATAATCAAAGCTTTGACGTGTCCGGGCAAGAAGCTAATCCCTCGGGCATGATCTTTAAGGGAGACGGAACGAAGATGTTTGTGGTGGGATTTACTACTGATACGGTGTATCGGTATAGTACCACGGAGGAGAAATAGCATTTGGAATTTAGTATCTAGTATTTAGTATTTAGCGAAACCTGAAGGTTTCTGGCGTTGAACAGGGAAATACACCCGTATATTTACCGTGTATCAATTTATATCCACTGTATATCGTGCTCGAAGAACACATGTATCGTGTCCGCAGGACACATATATCTACTGTATATCTTCCATTCCAAATACTAAATTCTAAATACTATTTCCTTGCTACTCGCTACCTGCTACTTTTTCAGGCTTCTGTATAACGTCGAGTGGTCAGTGAAGGGAAATCTTGCTATAATACCGTAAGATTAACGATGCTCGATATGCCCGAGTCCTTTCAGCTCACGCGGTTCGCGTCCGAGGCAGAGTGGCGCGAATACGCCGCGGCGTATATAGAGATGCTGGTGAATCAGGTTAACACGGGCTCTGTTTCTATGGCCCTTGCCGGGGGTACTACGCCGTATCCGGTGTATCGGGAATTAGCACAAACCACTCATCTCCCATGGGACCACATAACGCTGTATCAGACCGACGAGCGGTATGTTCAGTCGCAGTCCGAGGTGTCCAATCAACGCGAACTACGAGACACGTTGGGGGAAAATGTGATCAATCGACTGCGTGGATTCGAAATGTTCGACACATCTCTGGACTGGGAAGAGAGCGCGGACGAATACGCCGCGCGACTGGAACACGCGGAACGCGGGCTTGATATTGTTGTTTTGGGCATCGGAAGTGACGGGCACTTTGCCTCACTCTTCCCGGAAGGCCCGTATTGGGAACACGAAGTCGGATCTCGAGCGATTATTTCCGAGGCGCCGGCGCATATGGAGGTAAGCGAACGTTTGTCTGTAGCGCCGCGTCTTATCCTCGAGAGTAGTCACGTGGTGATTTTGATACGCGGGGAACGCAAACAAGACGTAGTACAAGAGCTGGCGTGCGGGAACAAATCCGTCAGTGAATTTCCGGCCCGAGCGTTGCTCCAGCATCCGCGCGTCTCGGTGTGGTGGTCTAAAGAGTAGCATATGGCATTTACGCTCAAGAGTAAGTATAGTCCCCAAGGGGATCAACCCAAGGCGATTGAGCAGCTTACCACCAATCTCCATCAGAATACCGAGCATCAGACCTTACTCGGAGTTACGGGCTCAGGGAAAACGTTTACTATGGCCGGCGTCATTGAGCAAATCGGACGGCCGACGCTTATTATGTCGCACAACAAAACGTTGGCGGCGCAGTTGTATCAGGAGTTTCGGGAATTTTTTCCTGAGAACGAAGTGCATTATTTTGTCAGTTACTACGACTACTATCAGCCGGAGAGTTATCTTCCCACTTCAGACACCTATATCGAAAAAGAGGCCACCATTAACGAGCAGGTTGAGCGGCTTCGCCATGCCGCTACGCAGAGCATTCTCTCCAATGAGAACACCATAATCGTTTCCACAGTCTCTTGTATTTATGGTATCGGATCGCCTGAAGATTACTCCAATATGGCGGTCTTAATTGAAGTCGGTATGCAAACTACGCGCGACGAGTTTATTGCCGAGCTCGTTGGCATTCAGTACACCCGCAACGACATTGATTTCGGGCCGGGAGCGTTCCGCGTAAAGGGAGATATCGTCGAAATTCATTCACCCGGAGAAGAGGCGATCATTAAAGTGAGCTTTTGGGGCAACTATATTGAGACGATCGCGTATCAACCCTACGAGGAAACGCCGCTTCAACCCTTACCCGCGAAGTATAAGGATGTGCTCCGCATCTTCCCGGCCACACACTGGATCTCCACGCGCGAGAAAATTAAGGAAATGATTCCGCGGGTGATGGAGGAGATGCAGCAACAGAAAGAGTATTTTTTACGGCAGAACCGGCACGTCGAGGCGCAGCGCATTGAGGAGCGAACCAAATATGACATGGAGATGCTCGAGGAAGTCGGGTTTGTGAAAGGTATTGAGAACTATTCCTATTACCTCTCGGGCAGGCAACGTGGCGAACCTCCGTTTACCTTGATCGACTACTTCTCGCATGTTGATGAGAACTTTTTAACCATTATTGACGAGTCGCACATTACCATCCCTCAGGTGGGCGGTATGTACGGAGGAGACGCTTCGCGCAAACAGAACTTAGTCGAGCACGGCTTTCGCCTCCCGTCCGCAGCGGATAATCGGCCGTTGAAGTTTCCGGAGTTTGAAGAAAAAGTCGGTCGGCGCGTTTATGTCTCCGCCACGCCAGGCCCGTATGAATTTCGGAATTCCACCAACGGAGAGTTGGAGCGTTTGGCGGATGTGAAAAGAGCGAGGGAACTGCCCTCCACCGTTGTTGAGCAGATTATTCGGCCCACCGGCCTGCTCGAGCCACCCATTGAACTGCGTGCAACAGCCAATCAGGTCCAGGATTTGATTGAGGAGGTCGAGAAGGTGACGGCGGAAGGGCATCGCACATTGGTGGTTACGCTTACGAAACGCATGGCGGAAGATATTTCGGAATTTTTGCGCGAACGTGATGTGCGTTCCGAGTATCTGCATTCCGAGATTGACACGCTGGAGCGTCCGAAGATTCTCAACCGACTTCGTAAAGGGGAATTCGATGTCCTCATCGGCATTAATCTTCTGCGAGAGGGGTTGGATTTGCCCGAAGTGGCGTTGGTGGCGATTTTGGACGCGGATCAGGAAGGGTTCCTCCGAAACGAGACGTCACTGATTCAAACCATTGGGCGTGCCGCGCGTCACGAGGAAGGAAGGGTGATTCTGTATGCCGATAAGGAGACGAAATCCATTCAGAATGCGATTGCCGAGACGCAGCGTCGACGCGCCGCGCAACAGGCCTACAACGAAGAGCACAATATTTCTCCGGAAAGCATCAAAAAAGAGATTCACCCCGAAATGGTTGAAGACAAAAAAGAACATCTCAAAGAAGCTAAAAAAGAGGAGCGTCAACACATAGATCCGGAGGAACAAGAGGCGGTCATCGCTCAACTGGAAGAAGAAATGAAGGAAGCATCCAAGAACCTGAATTTTGAACGCGCCGCCGAGCTACGCGATGAGATTGAAGAGTTGAAGGGCAAGTAGTTGGAATTTCGTAGATGAGAAGCCGGAAGCCTGAATCCAGAAGCCAGATGCGATGAGTAGCATGTAGTAAGTAGAGGCCATTCCAGAATTCTTAATGCTCACTATATATCTCGGGGTACGGCTTCTATAAACGAACCGGGGCTATGGGTGGGTAGGCATTGTGTAGTGAATATAAGCCGTATCCCGAGATTATGCCCTTACTTCACAGTAACCGACAGTATATTTTTGAGATGACTTCTAGATACTAAGTACCAAATACTATTCACCGGCTTCTGGCTTTTTCTCTACAGCGTAGTGAAAAGTTCAACCACCATCCCCAACAGTAAGAGACCAATCAGGAAGATACCGCCTCCGCTTAACAGCCAGGTAGAAAGCGGCCATGGTTTCTGTTGGAGATTCTTGATTTTTATGAACATCAGAACAATTAAAATGCCCATAGTCCCCCCGGAAATGGCACCTGTCACCCCAAGAATCGAAATGAAGTCATCTCCACCGAGGCTGAGAATGAGTATCGGCGGCAGAAAGGTGAGAAGAACACTGCGGGTGGAATCTAAGTGGAGGTCGAGCTCGAACATGTTCTTAACCACGAGGGCTAAGGCGAGAAAGGAGGTGAACATTGCAAGTACCGCAAATAGATTACCGGCGATGGCCACGGTGGGTCCGAGTGCTTCGCCGAGACCGATGGTGGCTACCCGGGTCGTATCGCTACCCGTCAGACCGAGTACAGCGAGCACGAAGATGGTGTAGAGCACAACCGGAAGTATGGTTCCGGTGAAGACGGCACAATAGATAGCATCCGGCGTTTGTCTGAGCGTCATACGTAATTCCGGAATGGAACTGAACCCCAGATAGGCGAATAAGACCACGCCATACGGAGCGAGCAGCGCTTGAGCGGTGTTTCCGTCGGAGCTGACGTCAGGAAACGTAAATGAGGTATGGCTCAGGGCCAATATGCCCACGCCGCCAATTAAGAGCGTGATAAGAATCACCAAGAACAGTTCCAGTTTACTGACTGTTTTGACTCCGATAGCAACACATATCCCCGCCGCGAGAAGAAACGTGAGGCGCGTAAAAACGGGAGAGACGTTGAAGATATCTGCCAAGGCGGCGCCTGATCCCGCAGTGTAGGCCGTGAGGGCGCCATAGCCTAACACTAATAACGTCACAATCATGAGCCATCGGAGGCGAGAGCCGAGATAATGACTGACGTATCCGGGGAGCTGCTTGACGTCCTCTGTTTCTTCGACTACAGTGGCAAACAGCATGTTCAGTAAAAGCATGGCCCCGCCCAATCCAAACACATACCCAAGCCCGGGAAGTAATCCACTTCGCGCGATGGCGTAGGGCACACCCAAAATGCCGGAACCGATCGTCGTGCCCGCGAGCAGAGCCGCAGCTTGCCAGACAGAAAAGCGTAGATTCATACCCTCTTTCGTAAGATTGCCAAATGCGGTATATTGTACATAATGACATACAAAAAACAAAAATCACAGCATAAACGGCGGTTTGCTCGGGGGTTCACCCTTGTAGAACTCCTTATTGTGTTGGCTGCCGCGGCCACCATTATCGGGGCGGTTGTAGGTGCCTCATTCCGCCTTGATCGCCTGAT
>PXOY01000010.1:0-559 GCA_003021915.1 Parcubacteria group bacterium SW_4_49_11 | reverse complement strand
TAGCGTACGACGGAGGAAGTTTTGAAGATCAACGATTAGTCACCCCTCATAAAGCCATACAATCTCGTAACGATGTCGGAATCGACAGTCAGCGTCTTTTTCGAGCGGATGGATCTAATTTTGCCGTAGTTACGCCCACGGTGCAAGGTACGTTGTTCTGTTTGGGATCAAGTGATGACCAAGTTACGCGTTACCCGGAACAGTACAACTCGGCGATTGATTATGCTTGGGAGGTCAGACAGAATGGATGGGAGTGTCCGGCAACGGGCTTCGCAACAGACGCAAACCCGGAGTTTCGTATTCCGGAGATGGGGTATAGCCAGTATAACGCGGTTGTGAAATCGGATTGGGTGACGCCCTCCAACTTTAACACCGCTATTACGCTGAAGGTTTCGGGGCCGAAGGATGATATTCGGGATGACACCTCAGGTACGTGGAATGATACGACCGTAACGTTGTTACCGGGGGAATCGTTTCAAGTCCGTACGGAGTCGCCAACTTCGAGCTCGGGTGGAAGTAAAACGGTTTCCATAAATGTGGAGAACAGTTCGGTGACCAA
>PXOY01000009.1 GCA_003021915.1 Parcubacteria group bacterium SW_4_49_11 | reverse complement strand
ATAGATTGACATCACTAGAAGTCATCTCAAAAATATACGTTCGGTTACTGTGAAGTAGGGGTATAATCTCGGGATATGGCTTATATTCACTACACAATGCCTACCCACCCATAGCCCCGGTTCGTTCATAGAAGCCATATCCCGAGATACATAATGAGTATAAGAATTCTGGAAGAGCCTCTAAGATTGACTAGACCGTGAACGAACGCGTGTCACCGGTTTGTGTGTCAAGATAGGTGATGTGAGCGTGCGGTGAGGCAAAATCAACGTCGAGTTGGCACCAAGCGTTATTGGTTGTCCAGGTAAGTCTTAACTCGGTTTTCCCGGAGGTGTGTAGCTCGAATGCGCCGTTGAAGGCCGGGTACTCGTTTCTGAACTTCATCAGGGTAAATAACCGTTGGGTTACGGGAGTGTTCAGTTTATCTCGCCACTCTTCAAGCGTGTAGTAATGGCGGTTAATGTCTCGGATTTCGCCGCTTTCTTCTACAAGTTCGTGGTTATTTTCATCGGCTACCAACCCTACATAATACACTTGCGGAATTCCGGGCGTAAAGAACTGAATCGCGCGTGCCCCTATGTACGCGTCTTCGTCTTGCCTGAGCGCGTCAAAAAACGTACACGTTATTTGGTAGATAGCTCCTACACTGTGAGCGTTGCCCGCCATTTTACGCATAATAGGGCTTCCGCTCCGGGTTTCCAGGTTATCAAGGAGTGGTTGCAAATCATCGGGCGGAATCAACCCTTCAACATCCGGGATGGCAATACCATCGTGCGTGTCCAGCACAGTAATCTGTTTATGCGGACACATACGCAGCCAGTTTTGCAGATGTTCGGAGTCTTGGGCGAGATACGCGTTCAAAACCAGAGGCGGAAGAGCAAACCCGTACGCATACATATCACGCGAGGCAATGGCGTACTGATACGACGGATGATCATGTACTTCCGGCAGAATCTCGGCGTTGCGTTGTTGGGCTTTCTCTTTAAACCACTCCAAGGTATGATAAATTTCGGGTTCGATGAGGAAGCAGGACGTACCGATTTCTTTGGTTACATACCCGAATGCATCCAAGCGAAACAGATTGGCCCCTTTATCCATTAAGAGCGTCAGGTATTTATCCATGAGTTCAAGTGTTTTTTCCGAACGGTAATCAAGATCAATCTGGTGCTCGGAAAAGGTAGTCCACAATCGCACTTCACGTCCGTTGTTTAACGTTACCGTATAAAACGGCGATTTTTCTTTCCTGATGTGTATTTTGGAAAGATCCTCATCCGAGATGGGACCGAGTTCATCCACCTCAATGAACATCTCGGCGTACTCGGAATCTTCGCCCTTTTCTAAAAAGTCTTGAAACTCATCCGATTTATCGGAAATATGATTCAGGATTACATCCACGCACAAATCAAATTGTTCTGCAATACGCTCAATGTCTTGCCACGTTCCGTATTCGGGTTCAACTTCGGTGTGCGTGAGCGGAGAAAACCCCGCATCGGCGTTCGAGGGGTACATGGGGAGGATATGAACTCCTTTAATAACGTCCGGTAAGTCGGTCTCGAGGGTGGTGGCCAAATCGCTAAGATCGGTTCCAATACGATTGGGATAGGCTATCAGCTGGATCTGATTCTTGAGGTTCATATCATGTGAATATCAGTTTTTAGAGGTGGTAACCTTTGTTGTATTGTAGTACACATCGGCGTGTTTACCTAGAGCGTTTTGTATATGTACGGCACATATCGGTGGTATTCACGCGACTTGAGATTGTACGTACTGAATTAACGTGACACTATCCACCGGATTGTAAAAGCTTAGGTGAGGAACGGTCTGAAGTGGGATCCATTTCGCTTTTTGCGCGTACTGTTGTTCATGCTCATCAAAGCCAGAGCTCGATAACGTTCCGCCGATCACCGTAGCGCTGTAATATATCAGGATCGTGTGGTGGTAGTCTCGTTTGTACGGATGGATAAAAAAGTCTTCGGAGACTGATACAAGAGAGTCTTGTTGGACGGTGAGTCCTGTTTCCTCCCGGCATTCTCGTACAAGCGTTTCCGGTAATGTTTCGCCGTGGTCTTTCCCACCGCCGGGAAAGTCGTACCCGTCCCATTGGGGAACGAGGAGTACGTAGTTGTTTTGTATGATGATGCCGTATACGGAAATTCTATCGGTGAGCCAGTCAACTGGTATGGGATCGGATAATTCTCCGTTAATCTCTCGACACCTAACGGTTTTCGGGGAAGCCATAGGAACGCTTAGGGGCTCATACGTTTGGGGCCGCGGAAGAGGTAGGTGGCCTCGCGAATGCTCTCCAGTCCCAGCATCTGTTTGATGATGCGGCTAGGGCCGATGCCCATACCTCCGTGCGGGGGGCAGCCGTAGCGAAAGAAGTCGATGTAATAGTCCACCGATTGCGGATCAATGCCTTTCTCTTGGGCCTGTTGTTTCAGAACCTCAGGGCGGTGTTCGCGTTGGGCGAGGGTGGTAATCTCCAGTCCGCGATAGAGGAGATCCGCGCTTTTGGTAACATTGTTCTCTGAACGCATATGATAAAACGGGCGTACTTGAGTACTGTACTCGGTTAAGAAGACAAATTCGTGTCCGTATTCTTCTTGGGCGTACTCGCCGAGCGCACGCTCTTCTTCAGGGCTTACGTCTACCGGTGATTTGCTGGGTATATCCCGCTCGGCCAAGATGGCTTTGGCTTCATTCATGGAAATACGCGGGAAGGGAATCTCGGGTACGACTATCTCGGTCCCATACAGTTCTTTAATACGCTCCCCGTAGGTCTCTTGGATCTGTTCTAACACGTATACGAGCATGCGCTCTTCCCACGAGATAAGATCATGTAGCCCTTCGATGAACGACATCTCAACGTCAAACCCGGTGAACTCAGTCGCATGGCGCGGAGTGAAGGACTTTTCCGCGCGAAAGACGGCACCCACTTCAAAGACGTTTTCAAACCCCGCGGCCATGGCCATCTGCTTATAGAACTGGGGCGACTGGCTGAGATATGCCTTTTCGTCGATAAATCCTTCTCGGCGGCAAAATTCCTCAAACGCACGTTCCATTTCGGTCCAGACTTCAAAGATGGTGCGCGTTTCTTCTTTGCGCAGATCCACCCAGCGATAGTCGAGACGCTTAGAAATGTGCGGCGTTTCTCCTTCTTTCTCAACGACCGGAATCGGAAGATCAGCGGCTGCGGAGAGGACGGTGAGGGAGTCCATTTTTACTTCACGACCGCCGGGAGCCTGATCGGAGCTTTGAGCCGTTCCGGTCACTTCGATCACGGATTCGGTCGAGAGATTTTGTACGGTTTCCAAGACGTCTGTATCGTCGTTTTTGGTGATGACTAATTGCACGGTATCGGTTACGTCGCGAAGCACCACGAAAGCGATTTTTCCTTGATCTCGAATGGTCTGGGCCCAGCCTTTGAGGGTTACTTGTTCTCCAATGTGTTCTGATACGTAGCGCGCGTGAATTCGTTCCGAGCTCATATGAAAATATTATTTCCTGCCCGTATAATGCGGCATACAACGGGTTTTGTAAAGGAGGAACATGTGATATGCTAGAACGAGTAATATATTGAAGTATGTCAAATTTTGACACGTATTGGGACGAAACAGAAGAGGAAGTTGAGGAATGCGCGAAGCGTCTCGCGGACGCCGAACGGCAGGGACCGTCTATCGCTTGGAACGAATATGCTATTTTTGTCATCCATGAGGAATTACATACAGCCATTCATGAAGCGCTCGAAATTGAGTTTGATAAGGGATCGGGTTTGCATCTTGACTTGCCTCCCGCGCACATCAAAGCGGATTTTGCGATGGCGATGTTTCCGTTGGCCTCCACGCTTGGCACTTCACCGTCCGAACTTGCGGATACGGTAGCTAAGTATATCTGTGCCTCGGACAAGTTTCGCTATTTGGCGAGTGCGGAGTCTATTCAGGGGTATCTGAATATTCATCTGAATCAGCAACGTGTGTATCAGAGCGTTCTGCAGCAGGTCTTGATGCTGGGCGCGAATTATGGCTCTAATCCGGAGTTTGAGGATGAGCGTATTTTTATAGAATATTCCTCGCCCAACATTGCCAAACCTATGAGTATCGGTCATTTGCGCTCCACGATTATCGGAGAAGTGTTGGCAAGGCTCTATGAGCGTAGTGGTGCCCACGTTATTCGAGATAATCATATCGGAGATTGGGGCACGCAGTTTGGAGCATTGTTGTACGCATATCAAGAATCGGACCTGGACGTGGACACGAGTGACGATCCGATTGAGGAGCTGAAGAACCTCTATGTCTCGTTCACCGAGCGCGCTGAGGCAGATCCGGAACTACAAGAGAGAGCACGTGAGACGTTTAAGCGGTTGGAAGAGAAAGATCCAGATCTGATCGCGATGTGGCAACACATTCGGGAGGTGAGTATCCGAGAATTTGAAGGTGTCTATGACCGGCTGGACATCATGTTTGATCTGATGGTGGGCGAGAGCTATCACGAACCGCAAGCAGCGTATGTCATTGAAGACGCAGAAAAACAACAGTTTACGCATCGTGCAGAAAATGGAGCACTGGTCGTGGATGGGATTAAGCGATTTGATACGTTTCTTATGCAGAAAGGCGACGGCACTACGCTTTATCTGACGCGGGACGTAGCCGCACTCGCATACCGAGAAGGGTTATTTGCTCCGCATAGGATACTGTATGTAGTGGGAAACGAGCAGTCGCTGCATTTTCAGCAGGTGTTTACTCTTACACGTGCTTTGGAGCTCATAGGCACTGTCCGCGTGGAGCACGTAGGATTCGGTCTGGTGCGCGCCGGCGGTAAAAAAATGTCCACGCGCAAGGGGCGGTTGGTTACCTTGAGCGATGTGTTAGATGAGGCGGTCGCGCGCGCGGAGCGGATTATAAAAAACAAACGTCCGGAACTCGAAGAAAGCCAGCAGCAAGACATCGCACGTAAAGTCGGTCAGGGAGCGGTGTTGTATCATAATCTGCGGCACGTACGTACGAAAGAAATCGATTTTGACTGGGATCAAATGCTGAGCTTGGAAGGCGAGAGCGCAACGTATCTTCAGTACACCATCGCGCGTATTTATTCCATGCTCGAACAGATCGAGGATACGCAACGAGCCATGAACATGGAAGCACCCGAGCTTCGGTTCGACTCGGACATTGAGTTTCAGATCGCGAAACATCTCAGTATGTATCCGTGGATCTTGTGGCATGCTGTACATCAACACGCTCCCCACGTTTTGTGTACACACTTAGAGAAGTTGGCCTCTCTGTTTAATACCCTGTACGGTCAAATCTCGATCAAGAATACGTATGACGAAGACCTAAAGAAATCGCGTATTGTCTTGATTTCCGCGGTCGTGCAGGTTTTGGAGAACGGACTCGAAATTCTTAACGTACCGGTACCCGAAAAGTTGTAAGAAGAACGTCAAGAAAGGCCTATAGAAAGCGATGCTCTCATCTGGTATCCTAAAATCTAAAGCCTAACCTTCCAGACGTATGCCTATTGGCGGACATGTCTCCATTTCCGGCGGGTATGCCCAGGCCGCGAAGCGCGTGGCGAATATCGGCGGAGACGTACTGCAGATGTTTTCCGCCTCGCCGCGTGGGTGGAATTTTCCCGAACTCTCCGACGAAGAACGGGAGGCGTTCTTTCAGACGCGGGAGGAAAAGAATATCGCGTACGCGTATTTTCATGCCTCGTACCTCATTAATCTCGCCGATACCGGCAAGACGGGAGAGATGTCGCGCCGATTGATGACGCGCGAGCTTGGTGTCGCTTCCGAGGTAGGGGTGCGCGGAAGCGTGGTGCACGTCGGATCATTCAAAGACAAAAAAGCCGAGCCCGAGCTCTCCACCCAAAAATACGAACCGGTTCTCGAAAAGCTTCGGGACATTCTCGCCAATACGCCCGACGATACCATGTTTATCATTGAGAACATGGGCACGCGTAAGATTGGGGTTACCTTGGAAGAAATCGGGTGGATTATTCATCAGATCGGAGATGAACGCTTGGGCGTGTGCCTCGATACCTGCCATCTGCACGCGGGCGGCTATGATATCACGTCTGAGGAGAATCTGGATGAAGTCCTGACCGAGGCTGACAAGCAATTCGGGCTCGACCGGTTGGAATGTCTGCATATCAATGACAGTCGCGACGAGTTTGAGTCGTATCGCGATCGACACGAAAATTTAGGAGAGGGCTACATAGACACGTCGGCCTTTACCGCGTTACTCAATGATTCCCGCACCAAAGAATTGCCCATGATTTTGGAAACGCCCGGATTTGAGGGGAAAGGTCCGGATGAGCGGAACGTGGAAATTTTGCGAGGCTTGCAGTAACGTTTGTTTTTTGGAAGTTCTTTTTTTGTGATACGGTGTAAATAACAAAAAACATAACGCGTACCACTATGGCTGACGGTCCTCAAGATCCTCAGGAAGAATTAGATAACAAACAAAAAGAACCCGACGAGTCTTCCCCGGATAGCTCGGAGTCTCCTCAGCCAAACAACGATTCTCAACCGAAGGGCCCCGGCCTTATTCGATGGCTCAAAGAAGATTGGCTTCTGAAACTGGGAGCCTTGTTTGTTATTTTAGCGGTGGCCTGGTTTATTAGTGAAGCGGTCAGCAGAAATTGGGTTGGTCCTATCGTTTTGCTTACCATAGGACTTTTGTTCGGTCTGTGTGTGTCTGTAGGGGGCTTTTGGCTCATGAACCACCGCACAAATCAGGGAGCAGTCTTAAAGGTACTTGGTTCTCTGATTATCATTGCGACCGTTGCCGGTGCGCAATTTCAAGAGCAGTTTTTTGATACAGAGCAAGTAAAAGGTGCCCTGTTTCCACCCGTAGTGGCCTTGGGCATCATGTTCTTATCTCTCGTAGCTACTACAGTCGCCAGCGTGGCGTATCGCGTATATTGGATGTCCGTGGTGGCCCTTGTTGCGGGGATGTATATTCCGAACGTCGTCACACCCAACGAGGGACAAATTGATGTCTTATTAGAATTTACGTACTACTTAATACTGGTGTTGGGAACGTTGTGGACGGTTTTTGTGACCAAATGGCGTTCTCTTACCCTTATTGCGCTCATTTTAATGGGCTACAGGAGTTTTTGGTATTGGGTTACCCAGGGATTAAGAAGAGGAGAGTTTCCCCAGGGAGATGAGCAAGGGGTATTGGCCATAGGATTTGTTCTTGTTTTGGCCTTCTTTATCACCAATACCGCGAATATTATTCAAAATCGGAACGAGCGGAGTGTTGCCGACCTTTTTAGCGCGGGTCTCAACGGACTGTTCTTGCTCGGTTGGGTATTTGCGTTTCTTCCCGGGTCTTGGGATAGCCTCGCGCTCCTCGCGTGGGCGATTGTCTTTGTCGGAGGTGCTGTGGGAATCGCGCGGCGCACAAACGACATATTGCCCGTTATTCTCTATGGAGCAATCTCTGTGATGCTCGTCGGTGTGGCGACCGCACTTCAGTTTGACGGGCCGGCTCTCAAAATTGCTCTTATGTTGGAGGTGGCCGCCATCGTGTTGGCAAGTTACCCCTTAGTGAGGAACGTCAAAGTCACGGAAAATCTTTCTCTATTATTTGTGATCCCCTTTGTACTTTCTCTCACTCATTTGTTTTCTGAAAAATGGGGAGAAAGTGTTTGGCACGGAGACTTTGCCGTTCTTGCCATGTTCATGGTGGTCTTGCTTCTTACCGGGGGGGATATCAAAGGGTTGCGAGCGAGTGTGGCCTCTTCCGAAGAAGAGGGGGAACCGATGGGCAATGTGCTCTTGATTTTGGCTTCGTTGTATTTCTTCGCACTCATTTGGCTTGTCTCTCATTCGATTGAAGCCTTACAAGACGGATTTGCGACGGGATTATCTTTGGTGATGTATGCCATCAGCGGACTTGCGCTCTATATCTTTGGAGATACCAAAGGGGTCCTTGGAGTGCGCGTGTACGGAGCAATCATTTTTGCCGCTGTAATCGCCCGTCTGCTTATCGTCGATGTGTGGGATATGTCTATTCTGCCTCGTATCGCAACCTTCTTCTTCCTCGGACTGGTCTTTATCGGTGTGGCCTTGGTGTGGAAACGAGAACATGATTCGGAGCCACAGAAAGAGAAGCCGGAAGCCTAAAAAAGTAGCACGTAGCAGGTAGCAAGAATAAAAAGAAGCCAGCAAAATTTGATATACGATGGATATATGTTTCCTTCGGAAACGATACATGTGCTCTTCGAGCACGATACACGGTTGATACATGCGCCTGACGGCGCGATATATAAGCCTTGCGGCTTGATATACAGTAGATATACGG
>PXOY01000008.1 GCA_003021915.1 Parcubacteria group bacterium SW_4_49_11 | reverse complement strand
TTGGTTGTATATCATCAATAACTTTATTTACTTCAGCGACATCTCTAACACCTTCATTAAACAACGTCTCTACAGCACCTCAACTCCTTCCAATTACCACAGTGAATAGGATTTAGTATTTGGAATGGAAGATATATGTATCCTTCGGATACGATACACAATTGATACATACGCCCTTCGGGCGTGATATACGGTTGTTGATGAGTAGCACTTAGCAAGTAGGAAGTGCTTGGAGATAAAATGTGTCTTCTTCTTTAAAGAGAGGAAGACACAGCCTGTTTTCCTCCTTTTAAGGAGGAAACACCCGTTAGGGAATGGAGGTTACATTATTATACAGCATTCTGATAGGTGATAAAGGACTTTTGGGATGCGCTCTAAATTCCATATTCCAAATTTAAACCACTAAATTCTATTCAACAACCATATATCAATCGTATATCGCGCCTTCAGGCGCATATATCTACGGTATATCACTACGAATCATTTCTTTAATTTCGTCCCATGAACAAGATTTTATGCGCGTAATTCCTTCCGCTTCGGTTTCATCTTCGCCGGTATCATAGAGATCCCACGCCAGATACGACTGTCCCATTTCGCTGGAATTACCGTTAAAACTTTGAATCAGACCGAGTTGTTGCCATTCAACAGCCTCTAGGCCGGTTTCTTCCCAAAGTTCGCGCCGCGCGGACGTGACGCGATCCTCGTTTTCCTCGTCGGCGCTTCCGGCCGGCACTTCCCACGAAAAACGCTGTGTGGTGTAGCGATACTGCCCGATCAGAACAATTTCGTTTTCCTGAGTCATGGGAACAATTCCTACGGCCCATGGCTTCACTACCACATAATACTTTGACTCTTTGCCCAAAGGATTAATGACATCATCTTCTCGAACCCAAAAAAACGGATTTTCGTAGGCCACGCGTGATTCCAAAAATTTCCATTTGTTATGATCCATATGTGTAGTCAGTAGTTTATACCTGGTAGGTAGAATATCAGGAGTATGGAGTACATGGCAAGCAGATTTTTTACGGGAAAAAGACATAGGTGATACCATGAATATACAGTCATACAGCATACTATGAACCGTGCCGCCATAGTTAAATTCGGTATTTTTCTGCTCTTTTTAATCCTAATGGCGACGGTGATCTGGCAAACGGACATTTCCACAAAAGAATTTGTCTTGAATATTCGCGATCTCAACGGGCGCAATCCGTGGCTTGCTTCGCTGGGGTTTATCGGCGTATATATTGTCGCTTCTTTGGTGTTCTTGCCGGCCTCTCCGTTAACGGCTGTGGCCGGAGCCTTGTTCGGCCCGTTTTGGGGAACGGTGTTAAGCGTGATCGGGGCAACCCTCGGAGCGTTCGCGGCGTTCGGAATTGCTCGGTTTTTTGGGGAGCCGTTTGTACGCGCGCTTCTCGAAGACAAACTGCGCACGGTGTATACCTATGATCAAAAGTTAGCCCGAAACGGGTTTTTAACCGTTCTGATTCTGCGTTTGGTACCTGTTATTCCGTTTAACGGGTTGAACTTTGCCTTGGGAGTGACACGGGTGAAGAGCTTTGATTATTTTTTCGCCACACTCGTCGGTATTATTCCGGGTGCTTTTGTGTTCGCGTTGGGTGGCGAATCGTTAGCTATGCTTGATATGCTGAATTTTGTGATTGCTCTTCTATTGTTTGGCGCTCTCACCGCGTTCGCATATAAGATAAAAACATCCGGGATTATGGATACTGATCGGAATGAGACTGCCGAGAAGTCGCCCTCTATGACCCCAAAAGGCGATGTCTATGACGTAATCGTGATTGGCGCGGGAGCGGCTGGGTTGAATATTGCCTCGGTTATGAATGAGATGGGATTTCGGGTGTTGCTTATTGAAAAATCGGCCGAGCAGATAGGAGGTGACTGTTTGAATGATGGGTGCGTACCTTCCAAGGCCTTGTTACACGCGGCGCAAGCGGTGCATACGGCACGTACGGAAGGCACGAAATTCGGTCTGGATGTACGGGGCGAGGTGGATATGCGGACGGTGAAAGCATATATTACAGAGGTGCAAGATCAGATTCGGGAGGAAGAAAATGTGGGGTATCTGAGAGAGAAAGGGATTGAGGTCGTATTGGGAGAAGCGGTGTTCAGCGGTAAAGATCGCGTGCGCGTGAATACTGAGGAATATCGCGGACGGCGAATCGTATTGGCGACCGGATCCCGCCCGCGGGTCATTTCTATCCCGGGCGACGAACAGGTCACCATTCGCACGAACGAGACGATTTTTGACTTGGAAACACTTCCTGACCGTTTCGTGGTTTTGGGAGCCGGTCCGGTCGGGATTGAAATAGCGCAAGCGTTTCGCTATCTCGGCTCCCAGGTAACGGTCGTGGACGTTAGCGAGCGTATTTTGGCCTCCGAAGCGCCGGATATTTCCGATTTGATGCGACGACGTTTGGAGGAGCAGGGTATTACGTTTTATCTTGGATATACGGCCAAAGAATTCTCTTCTTCAAACACGCTCGTCCTGGAAGATAAAAAGGGGGAGCACGTGACGTTGGAGTTTGACGAATTTCTGATGGCTGTCGGACGGGACACGACGTTGGATCCGAAGCTCAATCCGAGAGCGGCTCATATCACGAGCTATGACGGACATGTGGCAGTTGACGATCGACTGCAAACGCGGAACCCTCGCGTGATTGTGTGCGGAGATGCGAGTGGAGGTCTTTTGTTTACCCATACCACCGAGCAGCAGTCCTCGGTTATTGTCAGAAACTTCTTCACACCGTTTAAATCATCGTGGAACACCGACCATATGGCATGGGTTACCTATACGGATCCGGAAATTGCCACCTTCGGTCTCTCAGAGGAGACGTTGCTCGAGCGGCGTATTCCGTATCAGGTTGTGGCAGAAAATATCCCCGGCGAAGATCGCACACTGACGGATAACTACCCGGTCGGCAAGGTGAAATATTATCTTTCGCGCGGCAAAATCCTTGGTGGAACTGTCATGGCGCCACGCGCGGGCGAGATTATTCAGGAACTGATTTTGGCCAACACCTATGGTCTCTCGGTCGATAAAGTGTTCAACAAAGTCTATCCGTATCCGACCGCTTCGCGCGTGACGAAGCACGCGCTCTCGTCGTATTTCCGCGCAAAACTTACGCGCCGCGCGCGTAGTGTGTTACACTGGTTATTTAGATTGTTTAACTAAGCAATATGGGGCATTTAGTATTTGATATCGAAACGGTGGGAGTGGATTGGGAGACGCTCGATGAAGCAACGAGGGACTATCTCTTGAAATTCGCCGAAACGGAAGAGGAACAGCAAGAAGTCCGGGAAAAAGTGGGCCTCTATCCGCTCACGGGAGAGATTGTTGCTATCGGGCTTCATGATCCGGAGCAAGATATTCAGAGTGTATTTTTTCAAGCACCGGAAAGTGAGCTTCCCGAACATTACGAAGAAGAGGGTGTCCATTATTTCGTGGGTGATGAGCAAAAAATTCTCGATAAGTTCTGGGCCTCGATCCGGAAGTATAAAACCTACGTAACCTTCAATGGACGCGAGTTTGATAATCCCTATATCATGCTACGCTCTGCGGCGAATCGGGTATCCTGTCAGCGTAATTTAGTGCCGTATCGGTTTAGCGTGGCCGAGCATATCGATCTCCTGGATCAGTTGACGTTTTATCGAGCCACGCGCAAGTTTACGATGGATTACTATTGCAAACGTTTTGGCATCACCTCCCCCAAGGAGGAGGGAGTAACCGGTCTGGATGTGCCGCAACTGTATAAAAATGGTGACTATCAGAAGATTGCCGAGTATTGCATGCGCGACGTGTTAGCCACCTCCGAACTCTTTCAGATGTGGCAGAAGTATATCCGTACGGATCGATGACTCGAGATAACGTTTTGAACAGGGTAAACGAGCTACTAGTATGTCTTTATGATTGAAACTATTTTACTGCTTGTCGGGTTTGTGTTTTTGGTGTACGGAGCGGATGCATTGGTGAGCGGTGCGTCGGCTGTTGGCCGAAAACTTGGTATTTCGCAATTGGTCATCGGCTTGACTATTGTCGCCTTGGGGACCTCCATGCCCGAGCTCGTGATTAATGTATTTGCGAGCCTCACTGATCAGAGTGGAATCGCGATCGGCAATGTCCTCGGGAGTAGTACGTCGAACATTCTGTTAATTCTCGGGACATCCGCCCTTATTTCGCCGTTTGTGGTTCATCAAAAAACGGTTTCCAAAGAAATTCCGTTCAGTCTGCTGAGCATTCTGGTCGTGGGGTTGTTGGTCAACGAACGGTTTTTGGACGCGGTGAGCTCCGGCGCGACATTTTTAAGCCGCAGTGACGGCCTCGTGTTGCTTCTGATTTTTATTATCTTTCTCGTTTACATGGCCTATTCCGCGAAAGGCGGTGACGATTCCTCGGTGGAGACGCCGGATGAGGAAGTGGAACATATGTCGTTGCTTAAAGCGAGCTTCTTAATCGGGATTGGTTTGCTCGGGCTCTTTTTTGGCGGGAAATGGGTGGTTGATGGAGCGAGTTTTATTGCCGCGTGGATCGGTGTGAGTGAGGCGTTGATCGGAGTAACGATTGTGGCGATCGGAACCTCGTTACCCGAGCTCGTCACATCGGTAACAGCCGCGCTTAAACAGAACACGGATATCGCGATCGGTAATGTCGTGGGGTCTAACATTTTCAATAACCTGTGGATTCTGGGGGTGAGTGCAAGTATTAAACCTCTTCCCTTCGCCGTCAGTAGCAACTTCGATCTCTTTGTTACTATCGGAGCCACACTTCTCCTCTTTATCGCGATTTTTGTGGGCAAGAAACGCGTTATCGAAACATGGGAAGGCGTGGTTTTTCTGCTCGCGTACGTTGGATATCTTGCCATTTCGGTGATTTTGGAAGTGAGTTGAAGCCTGAAAAAAGTAGCACGTAGCAGGTAGCGAGTAGCAAGTCAGATATACGGTATGTTTCCCTGCTCAACGCCAAAACAAGAGTAGCTAACGGCAGTCCCCAGGAAATAGGAAGCCATTCAGGCAAAATTACGGATTAACCTAAACTGCAGTCCCCTTGTTGGAAAATAGGATTCCGAAAGAATCCGGAAGAAACCCAAGGTTTCTTCAGTGACCGTGGCATTTCGAACCGAAGGTTTTGAAGTGACCGTTGTAAATCGATATATATCTTCTATTGCTCACCCTTATGTGGTAAGCTACATGTATAGCAATAAAACAAACTCCGTATGCATACCACGCCTCAAAGAGGCGCCTTCACTTTACTCGAAATTTTGCTCGTGGTAGCCGCGATCGGTATATTAGCCGCGATTGTCATTGTGGCGATTAACCCGCAGAGGCAATTGGGGAAGGTGCGCGATGCTGAGAGGCAGAGCGAAGTAGCCACGCTCAAGGATGGGATCGAGCAGTATTCCCTAGACAATAATGGGCAGTATCCGTCGGAGATAGAGGTGAACACGTATAAGGAAGTATGCGATACGGAAGCGGTGGCCCCGAGTAACTGTCCCGATACGTATGTCGACTTATCCGACGTAGTGCCTGACCAGCTGGCCGCCATTCCGCGCGATCCACAATCTTCGGATATCAATGAAGATACCGGGTACGAAGTAGCCAAAGATGAAAACGGCAATATAGTTGTCAAAGCTCCCAGCACCGAGGTAGACAGTGCTCCGAAGCGAGCGGGGGCGACGGTAGTGGTGGGATACAGTCTCTCGAATGTCTCGTACGACAACCAAAGCTTTGACGTTTCCGGAGAAACTGTCAATCCGCATGGCGCTGCCTTCAA
>PXOY01000007.1:8016-20717 GCA_003021915.1 Parcubacteria group bacterium SW_4_49_11 | reverse complement strand
GACGGGTGTGCCACAGGCCATGGCTTCCAGGGGCGGAAAGCCGAATCCTTCGTAGAAGGACGGATAGACAAATAGTTCGGCCGCGGCGTAGAGGGACGGTTTGTCTTCATGAGCGACAAAGCCGGTGTAGTGAACGCGGTTGGCGAACGGAGATTTATTTGTCTGGGCATGAATATGCTCATAGAGCCAACCATTTTGCCCTGCGAGTACGAGGTGAAGCTCCGGATGTTCGGCGGCGAGATATTCAAAACTTTGGATCAGAGCGGAGAGGTTTTTGCGCGGTTCAATGGTACCCAAGTACAGAATGAATTGGGAGGGAAGGTGGTATTTGGCGCGAATATGCTCTATGTCAATATCCGGATTATGAAAGATGGGGGAGAGGCCGGGGTAGGTGACGCTTATCTCTTCTGCGTGGAGCCCATAGAGATCCATCAGGTCCTGTTTGGTGGAGTGAGAAACAGTTAAGACATGCGTTGCGTCTTGTGCCTGTTGTTTGGGACGCACACTCTTGTGCCAGGCAAGAATTTTTTGAGAGAAAAATTCCGGGTAAAGCTCAAACGTTACATCATGAATGGTTAATACAGAGGGAATACGGCGATGAAGCGAGCCGATATTGAGATTCGGCATCCAAAACACGTCCGGTTCACGTCCGAGACAGGAATCCAGTTTGGGCGCGTGCAGGGTGAGGAGACTGAGGTTCAAAAGCTTGCTCGGAAGATACATACCGGGCAGGGAGAGCCGTTCACCGGGCGGGAAGAGGGAGGTGATATACGCTCGGTGCGCGGCCCCGAATACACTGCCGACCAGGTGCCCTCGCACATCGTCGTATCGAAGTAACTCTTTAAGAAGCGCGATCGTATACTCGTTTACCCCTCCCTGCCATCGAGGGGACAGACCGCGCACATCAACTCCGAGCTCCATTTAAACGTTGCGGTTACGTATTTCGTAGCCGAGCGCACCTATAAGCCCCACAAACAGACCTAGCGCCGCACCGGCGCCGCCAAAGAACAACGGATTATATTCATGACGCTTGATAACGGGCTCTGAGGTTTGAATTGTAAACCGACTCCGGTCTTTTTGTTCGGAGGCGTCCAGCTTGGATTGAATGGTGTTGGCCATGGCCTGTGTGGTAGCGCGGGCTTTCTGTTGCGAGCTTGCACTCCAGCGTACTTCTACGGTGTTGGAAGAGATTTTCTCGCTGGTGAACTGATTCCGTAGTTCGGAGACTTCGAGATTTTCGGTGGGGCGATTGCTCTCGTTAAGAACCGAAAGCACAAAGGAGGGAGTTTGGAACCAGCCCTTCACAACTTTGGCGAATTTGTTGGTGGCCCGAATGGCGTAAAACCCGTCGTATTGGTAATATTCGTCGTTGGGTGTTTTTATCCGTTCGATATCTAATTCCAGCGACACGTCATAGGTTTGGGGTTGAAGTGACATAAACCCCACACCGAGAGCTATACCCACTAAGGCGAAGAGTCCGAGAACGGGGGCGTAGATTCGTACAAACGAGAAATATAATGGCATACAATGTATTAGCGATATGGGGTTTGCGTAAAGGCGAACGTGGTCTGGACGAAGGTGTCCAACGTCCGATTGACGGAGTCGGGCGTTTGTTGATCGAAGAACAATCCCGTCGTTCCCTCTTCCACCGTTTCCAACGCTCCACCACCACGGTAAGCGAGGACGGGCGTCCCTGCTGCCATCGCTTCTACGGGTACAATACCAAAGTCATCCTCTGAAGGGAAGATGAAGCCAAGCGCGTGCTGAAGATAGGCTCGGACTCGTTCGTCGGATTGAGAGCCTAAAAACTCGATATTATCCGCCCCCGCGGCTAAGTGTTTCAGATGAGCTTCATCGGGCCCGGCGCCGATGATTTTGAGGTGTTCGTCGCGATGCTTGAACGCTTCAATGACAATATCGTAGTGCTTATAAGGCAAAAAGCGCCCGAGCATCAGATAGTATGAATCGCTTGCCGGAGGTTCGGTCGTGGTCTGGGCGGGAGATGCTACGTCCACCGGCGGATGAATGACCCGGGCCTCTCGCGCGTAATATTTCCGAATGCGGCGAGCCACACAGCGAGAATTGGCTATGTAGTAATCAGGTCGATCAGCGGAGTTTTTGTCCCACATGCGAAGATACGTCAGGGCGTACGGAATGACAGCCTTCGTAAACGGAGAGTAGCGGAACTGTTCCAGGTAGCGGTGGCAATTTTCCCACGCGTAGCGCATGGGGGTATGACAGTAGGATATATGCGTCGTTTGAGAGCCGGTTATAACCCCTTTCGCGTAGCTGGTGGAAGAGGAAATGACGAGATCAAAGTTCGAGAGGTCCAGATTTTCCGTGGCAAACGGCATGAGTGGGGGGAACAGACGATGATTTTTGCGAGCGAGCGGCAAATTCTGTAAGAACGAGGTATGAACCGTCCGATCGGCGAAGGCACCGCCCATACCTTCTTTATCATAAATAAGCGTGTAAATGGGCGCGCGTGGAAACAGTTCTGCGAGCGCTTCCAAAACGCGTTCGGCACCTCCGTACTGCACTAGATAATCATGAACCAAAGCTACGCGCATACGACATCTTCGTTACGCGTTCTCCGTGTTTTCTGTGTTCGAGGAGGAGTCGGCCGAGGCGGAATCGTCTTGGGGAACTTCTTCTTCGGAGTTGTACGTTCGGTAGGTAGGGAAGGCGAATTGCGCGCCATGTTTTTCTACCTTTTCCTTGATGCTCAGGTTGATGTTTTGTTGCGTTTCCATGTACACCGTATAGTCCTCGGATTTGACGTGATACACCACCGTAAATTTAAGTCCCCAATCTTCGAAACTATCAAACGTGGCCCGGTCCGGTTCGGCCTTTTCTTCAGCCTCGATAATCTCTGTCACCCATTGAGGGATTTTGCGCAACGTTTCGTTGGGCGTCTCGTAGGGGAGAAGAAAACTGAAGGAAATACGGCGACTGTCTACCTTGTTGTAATTAAGAATGCGGCTTTGGACAAGGTCTTTATTGGCAATGATGAGCATTTCTCCGCGCAGGCTTTCGAGCCGGGTAGAACGGATTCCGATCTGTTCTACCGTTCCCATGTCCTCCTCAGTTTCGATAAAATCTCCCGTCTGGAACGGCCGGTCAAAGAAGATGGAAACGGAGGCAAAGATATCCGAAAGAACGCTCTGCAGCGCGAACGCGAGGGCCACACCTCCAATACCGAGTCCTCCCAAAACAGCTCCCACCTCAAAGCCGGCGTTCTCTAACACAATAAGCACCCCGATGGTCCACAAAATCACATCAATCACTCGTTCAAAAAACTTCAGGATTGAGGGGTCAAACCCTTCCTCTTCTTCGAGGCGGGCCTGAATAACTTGGAAAAAGGCGAATTCCACAATCTGTTGGAGGGTACGCACGATATAGTAAACCACGACCACAAGAACCACGATCCGTACCGCTTCCTCTAGAAAATCCGGAATGGACAGAACTTGAATTCCCGCGTACAGTCCGACAAATACATATAAGGGCCACCCGTAGGAGCGCACTACTTTAATGATCAAGTCGTCAAAGTTATTCGATGTACGTAGGGTGAGGTTTTCGAGTCGGTAAATGACTTGTTGCCTGAGAATATACAACAACAGAATAGCCAATAAAACGATCCCCACAGTAATGATGTAGTCCTGCACCGTATTTCCGACGTAGGTGCTTTCCAGGACGGTGTTAACAGAGGCGGTTAGGGTTTCCATACAACAGATTGAAGATTATGGCGGTAGTATATCGTAGTTAGACGATATTCTCAAGAGCAATATGTCGAATGTCTTCAAAGCGCTCGCGAGCTGTGGTGTGTAAAAATTGCTCACGTTCCTCGCCGGATTTGTTGCCGATTTCTTGCCAAATAGAACGACCGGCGAGAAAGCCTCGGCACCCTTCTTCCATGGCGGTCCGGAGGTTTTCTTGAAAAGTAGGATACGACATGCCGTGGGTAAGAAGAATCCAGGGCGTTGGTTGGACCCGGTTGGTAATCAGCTGACAGCTGAGGGCGTCTCCCGGGTATTCGAGCTTCCATACATCAGGGGTGATGCCATACTCGTCAAAGAGGTCCAAGGCATCGAGAATCTGTTCTGAAAGCGGGTTTTTGGCGCCATAAGTAATGATTTCCAGGAAAAACGGGAGGTTCTCCTGATGGGATTCTTCCAGAATAGATTTGGCCGTTTCCAGCTCGGTGGTCGTGTTGGAGCCGTACGGGTTGAAGTACATCAAGAGTTTCACTCCCTGTGCTCCGCGTTGCCTGAGGTCAGCTACCGGCATCTTTTGCACGGTGGTACGCTGTTCCTCGCCCTCTTCCGTCGTGCTGTATTCCGTGGTTCCAATACGTAACAAATAGGGAGCAATATCCGTATCGTACACAGGCAGTCCGTACTCAGAATCAAGCAAAATTCCGTTATATGTTCCGGCTAAGGCGTGCAGAATGTCGGATTTCACCTGTTGGAGTTCCGAAACGCTCGCTTGATCGGGGTTGTCCGGGTACAGCGTCTCTTTCAAGCTTGTGCGATGATCGAGGGCGAGAAGGGGAAAAGCCTGTTTTTCTTGAAATATCGTGGTGTCCATACGTAGACGTTTTAGGTTTGATTGTATTGTATCGTGTTTGGAGGTTAGAAGCCAGTAAGTAGCAGGTAGCACGTAGCAAGTAGTAGGTAGTACGTAGTAAGGAATAACAGAAGCCCGGAACCGGAAGCCAGAGAATGTTTTGATATGCGATGGATATATGAGCCTTACGGCTCGATATATGTGCTCTTTGAGCACGATATATCATAGATATACGATTGTGCTTTGCTACTGGCACGTGTTCATGTAAGTGTATCTTGCTGTGTTTTCCTCCTTTTTAAAGGAGGAAAGTCCCGCTAGGGAATGGAGGTTTCGGTGCTATATTGCATCCTATAAGAATTCTGGAATGGCCTTTAGACTCCAGATACTATAAACTACTCAACAACCGTATATCGCGCTCGAAGAGCGCATGTATCTATCTTATATCTACTGTATATCAATTTGCTACCTGCTACGAACTACTTGCTACTAATCCTAAATACTATTCACTGGATTTAGGCCTCTCTTCTGTGATAAACTGAAAGAAACAGAGTCGCTATGTTTACGGGAATTGTACAGGGCACAGCGCGCATTCATGCTATTTCAGACGCGGAAGGAGGGCGTGATATGCATATGGAACTCGCCGCAACCGTGGGGACACTCGATCAAGGGCAGAGCGTAGCCCTGGATGGCGTATGTTTAACAGTGGCGGAAGTCACGGGAGGTGCGGTACGCTTTCGCGTCATGAATGAAAGCCTTCAGAAGACGACGCTCGGGAGCAAAGAAGTCGGGACCTTGGTCAATGTAGAGCCTTCACTCACACCCTCCGATGAACTCGGCGGTCACTTTGTGTACGGACACGTCGACGGCATCGGCACGATACGTCGTTTGGAACAAGAGGGAGACACGTGGTACGTAACCGTGGCCGTCTCTGAGGATATACGTTCGTATCTCATGCCTCAGGGAGCAATCGCGTTGGACGGAATCAGTTTAACGATCGCTCGGTTAGCCGAAGACGAAATGACGATTGCGATTATTCCGTATACCTGGAGTATGACGAATCTTCAGGAAAAGAACGTGGGCGATCCGGTTAACGTGGAGGCGGACATGATCATGAAGGGAGTGGTCTCGTATATGAAACGGTATATGAATCAGCGTTAGGTATGTCTCTTAATATTCTCGTTTACGATATCGAAACCGTGGGGGAAATGGGTTCCAACTTTGTCGAGAATATGGAACTCACGATTGCCGGGGTATATTCGTATCTCCGAGACGAGTACGTGGGGTACACGAAGGATGATATTGACGCAATGAACGAGGAGTTTAAAAAGGCGGATCTGTTGGTGGGCTACAATAGCGACCATTTCGATGCACCCATTCTCAATACCTACATGGCCTTTGATCTGACAGCCATTCCCTCGTTGGATCTTTTGAAGTACGTACGCGCGCGCACCGGACGACGGATTAAACTTGATAGCATTGCCGGAGCTACGTTAAGCGAGTATAAATCCGGCAGCGGCCTTGAAGCCATGGATTTATACCGGGAAGGTCGATGGGAGGAACTGTACAAATACTGTCTCGATGACGTCAAAATCACCAAAGACGTATTTGATTTTGCCCGAGAGCATCAGTATTTAGCGTACAATTCCAAAGACGGGTGGTTACGCCTTAAGATTCCCCTGGAGTTTGACGTGGAAGAAGTAATCAAGACGCAGAAGCAACAGATTCAGTATCAGTTTCTCTAAAAGGGAAGCCCGAAGTCTGAAGCCGGAAGCCAGAGAATGTTTTGATATACGGTAGATATATGTGTCCTTCGGACACGATACATGTGCTCTTCGAGCACGATATATGCGTCTTACGGCGCGATATATAGTTGATACACGGTTGAGATGTAAACAAAGTCGGCAAGTTTGTTTACAAGTTGTTCTGTATGTAAACAAGACAGCTTACTTTATTTACAAGTGTGTCGAAACCATCTCAAAATTCGTATAAGGTGCAGTATAGCCTCGAAACCTCCCTTCTCTCGATTTACTACGGGCACTTAAAAACCTCAGGTTTTTACGGAAGCCTGTCGGCTTCCTATTTCCAGGGGACTGCCAATAGCAACATCCCGCTAGCAGTGAAACGTTGCTCACGGGCACTTAAAAAACAAAAGATGTTTTTTACGACTTTCTGACGAAAGCCTATTTTCGATGGGACTGCCTCGAATTACAACGGGCACTGAAGAAACCTTGGGTTTCTTCCGGCCTCTGACGAGGCCTATTTTCCAACAAGAGGAACTGCCAATAGCAACGTCCCGCTGGCGTCCGCGCGCTATTACGGAGGATTCCGGCTTCACGTTCCGCCACATTGACGGCGGGGTCCTCCCGGGTGTACACTAGAGGTACTGTGAGAGAATTTCTATGAATGAGCACACCGGAAGTTTAAGCTTCCATATTCTCGAAGATCGAGAAACAGGCATCACCGATGTGTTCCTGGCGCCGGAACACACCCCGTCCGCAACCGAAGACGATCTGCTGAAGGCGGAGAAAGTGTTCTCGATTGTGAATCAACGGTACTTCCGGAACCAAGACCAACAGGTGGATAGACAAGAGCTCTGTTACTTTCTTTCAAAAGAATCTTCGGATGTTTCGGATTACTGTAGCCTCGTTCAAGAGTTTGTTTCCACGGTGTGTGACTTTTCGGATCGGAAGTATACGATCTATTTAAAGGTAAGCATATTTTAGTGTTATGAGTACTCCGCAAACCACCGCATCCGATAAACAGTGGGCACCGCTTATTGCTCTTAAAAATAAGGTGGTCTTTCCCGGAGAACTAGTCTCGCTCGTATTCGAACGCGAATCTTCCGTTACGGCCTTAAACACCAAGGATCTCTATATGGTGGGCACTAAGGGACGGATCGTGCGCGTGTGGCGTATGCCCGAAGGACCCATGGGAGCTCTCATTGAAGGAGAGGAGCGAGAAGAGCTTACAAGCATCACCCAGGAAAACGGGTATTTTCAAACCAAATATGCACCGCTTGCCCAACACCCCGCCGATAAAACCGAGGCGGAAGTAGAGGCGCTGATGCGTTACGCCAAGCATGCGCTCAGGGATCTCATTAATCAAGGCATGTCTGCACCGTTAGGTATGTTGAACGAAGTGTTCAGCGAAGATGTGGAGCCCGGTCGCTTGGTCAATTTGACCGCGGCGGTCCTGAATATTTCCAACAAAGAAAAACAGTCTCTCTTAGAGACCGAAGACGTCTTTACTCAGCTTCAAGACATTAGTCAGTATCTGGCGAAAGAAAAGGAAGTGATGGACATGGAAGAAAAGGTTCAGCAAGAGACGCAGAAGCAGATGGGCAAACAGGCCAAAGAGAATATGCTCAGGGAGCAGATGAAGGCGATTGAAAAAGAACTGGGCAGTGGCTCCCAAGAGCAGAGTGAGTACGGCGAGATCGAAGAAGCGGTGGAAACCGCGGATATGCCGGATGAAGTGAAGAAAAAGGCCCGAAAAGAGCTCTCCAAGCTGAAGAAGATGCCTCCGTTCTCTCCGGAAAGTTCCAATATTCAGAACTATCTGGAAGTTCTTACCGATATGCCGTGGGGCAAGACGGATCAGACGTCAATTGATCTCGATGAGGCGCAAACGGTCCTTGATGAGGATCATTATGGATTGCCGGACGTCAAAGACCGCATCCTCGAGTATCTCGCTGTGGAAAAACTCAATGACAAGCCGCAAGGTTCCATTCTGTGTTTCGTGGGGCCGCCGGGCACCGGTAAAACCTCGATCGGCAAATCCATCGCCCGCACGACCGGCCGAGAGTTTAGCAAAGTCTCCCTCGGCGGGGTACGGGATGAGACCGAAATTCGCGGGCATCGGCGTACCTACGTCGGAGCCATGCCCGGGCGCATTATTCAGGGCATTCGCAACGCCAAAACGAGTAATCCCGTTATGATGCTTGACGAGATTGACAAGCTTGGAGCCGACTTTCGCGGCGATCCATCCTCCGCGCTTCTTGAGGTGTTGGATCCGGCGCAAAACAAAGAGTACACCGATCACTACCTCGATGTACCGTTTGATCTCTCGGACGTGATCTTCATCACCACCGCCAACGAGTTGAGCACCGTACCAGAGCCGCTCCTGGACCGTATGGAGGTGATTGATTTCACGGGCTACACCGACCGCGAAAAGCTCGAAATCGCGAAGCGTTATCTCGTGCCTCGGGTGTTGGAGCAGAGCGGACTTTCCGCGGATATTCTTTCCTTCACGGATAACGCGTTGCTTCGGATTATCCGCCGGTATACGTACGAGGCGGGAGTTCGAAACTTAGAGCGTGAAATTGCCAAAATCGCGCGCAAGGTGGCGAAGGAATATCTCATAAAGGAAACGGAAGACTTTTCCATGACCGTTTCCGTGCGTCAGGTGAACAAGTATCTGCGCGGAGAAAAATACGAGGAAACGCTTATCAATAAGAAAAACGAAGTGGGAATCGCTACGGGGCTGGCGTGGACGCCGACCGGAGGAGATATTCTCTTCGTGGAGACCAATATCTTCGCGGGTGAGGGACAGCTTACGCTGACCGGACAGCTTGGTAAAGTGATGCAGGAGTCAGCGCAAGCGGCCTATTCTTACATCAAGGCGAACGCCAAAACGTTTGGAATCGATCCCGCTGTCTTTAAATCCAAAGATATTCACGTGCATGTTCCCGCCGGCGCGATTCCCAAAGATGGCCCGTCGGCCGGACAGGCCATGGCCACGTCTATCGTTTCGGCTCTTACCGGACAGCCCGTCCGGCGCGAAGTGGGCATGACCGGAGAAATTAACTTGCGTGGGCAGACGCTTCGTATTGGTGGGGTAAAAAACAAGGTGCTTGCCGCCCATCGAGCCGGAGCGACGACCGTTATCCTCCCCAAGGCCAACAAACAAGACCTAGAGGAACTTCCGCCACAAGAACGCCGCAAAATGAACTTTGTCTTTGCCGAGCACTTTGAGGACGTGTATCAGGCGGCGTTTGAGGACGCTTCTCTGTCATCCACAGAAGAACAATCTCAGCATGCGGAGCAGAGTCAGGCGCGCGCTCAAGCGAGCGAACGGTACTCGTAATCGTAGTGTACAATACCTATAGCGATAACATACTCCTTCTATGAAGCCTGAGAACCTACAAACCAAAATCTTTTTGGACAGCGGCGATCCCGGAGAGACCAAAGAAATGCTAGACACGTTGGGCTTTCTCGACGGGCAAACCACCAACCCCACGCTCGTGAGTAAACACCCGGAGGCCAAGCAAAAGCTGGAGGCCGGAGAGAAATTCAGTACCGAGGAAATTTACGGGTTCTATAAAGAGATTGTTCAAGAAATTTCTGAGCTTATTCCGGACGGGTCTGTTTCGATTGAGGTGTATGCCGATCATTCCACGTCTACGGCGGATATGTTGGCTCAAGCGCGTTATATGTACGAGTGGATTCCGAACGCGCATATCAAATTCCCAACCACGAACGCGGGGCTAACCGCGGCGCGACAGTTTCATCAGGAAGGAGGGCGCGTGAATATGACGTTGTGCTTTACGCAAGAGCAGGCCGCCGCGGTACACGCCGCCATGGAAGGGGCCCAAAAAGGAGACGTGTTTGTCTCGCCCTTTATCGGACGGCTGGATGATCGCGGAGAAAACGGAATGGATCTTATTCGCAACTGCAATCGCATGCTTCACACCGACGAGCAACGTGTGGAAGTGTTAACCGCGAGTGTGCGTTCCCTGGAGCACATTAAGGCGGCCTTGGCGATGCAGTCGGATAGTTTGACCGCGCCGATAGAGCTTCTCAGAGAATGGGCCGAAGCGGAAATGCCGGTTCCTGATGCTAAAAGATACGAATATGACAGCGGTGACTTAGAATCGATTGCATATACCGATCTCAATCTCCACCAAGACTGGACCGAGTTTGACCTGTCGCACGACCTCACTGAGCGAGGAATCGAGAAATTTAGTGACGATTGGAATAAGCTGGTGCAATAACTATGCGTCTTATACCGGCTATTTTGACTGATAAACGCGAAGATTTTCAGCAAAAATTGGATGCAGTAAACGATTTGGTGTCTCATGTCCAAGTAGACATCATGGACGGGGAATTCGTCCCCAATACGTCGTTATTTCCTCGATCCTTCGCATATGCAACGTTTTCCTCGCTCACCTTTGAAGCCCATCTCATGATCGAAGGACATCAGTGGAATTATCTTATTCAAAGCCTGAAAACATTTGAGGCATGCACGCGGATTTATCTTCATTGGGAAGCAGCTCCTGACATGGACACCATGCGCTGGGCGCTCAATCTCATTCGGAGGCAGGGACAAGAAGCGGGGGTGGCGCTTAATCCGCACACACAGTGGGAAGCTATTGTTCCCTGCCTGAAAAATCTGGATGCCGTCCTGTTTATGGGCGTGGAACCTGGCTTTTACGGAAGTGAGTTTCAACCCGAAGTGCTTGAGCACGTACGTTCTTTTTCACAGACGCATGGTGACGGGATAACCCTTGGATGGGACGGAGGAGCCGATCAGACTTCTCTCCCGGATATTGTCGAGGCCGGAGCCACCGACGTGGCCGTAGGAAGCGCGTTGTTTAAGGCCGAAAATGTGGCAGAGGCGTATGCAGAATTGGAAAGAATCCAGAAGCCCGAAGCCTGAAAAAAAAGTAGCACGTAGCAGGTAGCTAGTAGCAAGGAAATGAGAAGCCGGAATCCTGAAGCCTGAAGCCAGAGAGCTTTGATATACAGTTGATATATGCGCTCTTCGAGCGCGATACACGGTTGATATACAGTCGTAAGGTAACCTCCTATTCCCTCGATGCACCACGGTCACTGAAGAAACCTGGGGTTTCTTCCGGCCTCTGACGAGGCTTATCTTCCAACAGAGGGGACTGCCGATGGCAAAGTACGTACATATGTCTAGGAGGAAAACACATCAAGCTACCACCTCCCAGATTCTAAATTCTACTCACTTGCTACCTGCTACTCGCTACATGCTACTATTCACAACAATATATCGCGCCGTTAGGCGCATGTATCGTATCCGAAGGATACATATATCAATCTTGCTATAATATCTCTATGTGGCATTCATTTCTGCAATATATTCGTCCTCTCTATCACGGAGCACTCAGTTATCTCGGCGCTCTGTGGTATCGGTATCCGTCGAAAGACATGCGCGTAGTGGGCGTGACGGGAACGAAAGGAAAATCTACCGTCGTGCAGATGATCGTCGCTATGGCGCGCCGGAATGGATGGACGGTGGGTTTCTCTTCGTCTATCTCCTTCTCAGACGGTCAAACGGACGAGGTGAATACGATCCGTAACTCTATGCCCGGACGTTTTCGCCTTCATCGCCTGATGGCCGAGGCGAGAGCCAACGGATGTGAACTTTTTGTAATGGAAGCAACCAGTGAGGGATTAGTTCAGAACCGGCATCGAGGAGTGCAGATTGATGGTGGGGTGTTTACCAATCTCTATCCGGAACATCTCGAAGCCCACGGAAGCTTTGAGGCGTATAAAGCGGCGAAGGGTCTGTTATTTACCGCAGTCGCGAAGGACCGGTCCAAACAATTAAATGGATTTACGCAAACGGCGTTTGAAGTGGTGAACGGACATAGTGAGTATGCGTTTTACTATTCGGGGCTCACCTCTGTGCCTGCTACGTTGACCGGACTTTCCGAAACAACGGCGTTCGATGTTCGAGGCGAGATCTTAGAGGAGGCACCCCACCACACAAAGATGCGCATATATCGGGGGGGGCACCACGAATCGATCACTGAGCTACGTCTTCCGCTTGCGGGAGAGTTTAACGTACAGAATGCCTTGGTGGCGTTTGGAGTTGGAGAACGGCTCGGTTTAGAAACAAACACCACGAAGAACGCGTTGGAGGGGTTGGCACGTATCCCCGGGCGCATGGAACAGGTGCATGATAACCTGCGCATTATTGTGGATTACGCGCACATTCCCGAGGCGCTGGACGCTGTATACTCTGAACTGCAAGATCAGTGGCAGAACGAGGGAGAGCGTATTATAGCGGTGTTAGGTGCGTGCGGTGGCGGACGCGACAGGTGGAAACGACGTCCTATGGGCATAATTGCGGGGAAATACGCCGATTACGTCATTATCACCAATGAA
>PXOY01000007.1:0-7990 GCA_003021915.1 Parcubacteria group bacterium SW_4_49_11 | reverse complement strand
GAAGACCCGTACGATGAAGATAAGCAACACATTATTGATGAGGTATTCGTGGGGGTGATGGAGACGAACCATACGGAAGGAGAAACGGCGTTTCGCGTTCGGGATCGGCGGGACGCATTTCGCAAAGCTTTAGCCTTAAGCGATACGAATGATATCATTATCATAACCGGCAAAGGTAGTGAAGAAAGTATCGTTGAAAACGGGGAAAAGCATCCCTTTAACGATAAACGAGAAATCCAACGATTAGTAACCGGTGACGATCGGTAGTCTACGTTCATGCCTTCAGACAACCAAACGCAAAAACAAACCGAACAAAACGACCAAGATTCCTGGAAGTCCCAAATGCAAGGCCTCTTTCCCCTCTTAGCGGTGGGAGCCTTGGTGGTGGTTATTTACGGCTTTATTGTGTGGTTCCTGTTGGGGAATCCGTTTGTGGGGGAGACCAACGACTTTCTTTGGGCCTCGGTTATCCTGAATATTATTCTGTTTGTGTTCGTGTGGAGTATCCTTGTATCGGGGTACGTGTTCTTTATGCGTCCGCTTTACACGATTCTTTATACCGCGGGAAAGGTCCTGAAACACAGAAAAGCGGACGTGTTTGAAGACGCGTACGCGGAGGAAATAACGCGATTGGAAAAAGACATTGAACTGACGCTTTCTCGTATTGAAAATACCGCGTTTCTGTTTCCTCAGTTGGAGCAGACCGCCCAGCGATATCTGACCCGCATTGAAGATGTGTTCGAGACGAATCGAGAGTTAGAGCAGACAAAGAAAGAACTGAAAGATAGTGTCTCGGATTTAGAAATGCACAAACATCAGTTAGAGCTTGAAAAGGCGAAAAGTGAGGCGATTATTCAGTCGTTGGGAGATGGGCTTATCGCGTCTAGTCGGGACGGAAATATCTTTCTTATCAATAAAGAGGCGCAAGAATTTATCGGGTGTGATCTCGAAGCAGCTCAAGGAAAGTTTATCGAGCAAGTACTTGATGTTTGCGGAGAAGGAAAGCGACTGGCGTGCTCGGACATCCCCACGCATCGCGCGCTGGAAGAGGGGAGAAAGGTGAAAGAAGATTTTACGTACACCATGCCGGACGGCCGTACGGTGGAGATTGAAGATATTGCCTCTCCTATTTTCTCGGACGGTCAAATCATCGGAGTGGTGGATCTTCTGCGTGATGTCACCAAAGAGCGAGAGGTGGAACGTGCCCAGAAGGAGTTCGTTTCCATCGCCTCGCATCAGTTCCGCACGCCGGTTACCTCCATCAATTGGAACGCCGAGATGTTGAAAACGTTTGAAGATTTACCGCCTTCGGCTGAGGAAGCTATCGATGAGATCTATACCCAAAATAAGCGGATGAATCGCCTGGTGCGTTCCCTCTTGAATCTTTCGCGCATTAATCTCGGGAAACTGAAGTTTTCGATCGAAGAGGTGCACTTACAATCGCTTATAAACACGATTTACGAAGACTTACAACAGAGTGTGAAGGAAAAAGACTTGACCTGGAAAGTCTCGGATGAGACAGATATAACCTTCTTAAACGATCGCACCCTCCTTCGCATCGTGTTGGAGAACCTTATTACCAACGCCATGAAGTATACGCCGGAGGGCGGATACGTGAACGTCGAGGCGCGAGACAGCGAGGAAGAGGTTCATTTTTCGGTAACGGACAACGGCATTGGTATTCCTCAAGATCAACAGTCCCAAATCTTTACTCGTCTGTTTCGTGCGGAAAACGCGCAAGACCGCGAGACCGATGGTACGGGGCTGGGGCTCTATATCGCCAAAAAAATCGTAGACGCCATGCAAGGGGATATTCGGTTTGAATCCGAAGAAGGTCAAGGTACTGCGTTCCACGTAACGCTTCCGCGAAACTTAGACCAAGCGTTAGAGGAGGAGGCCAAAGTTGACACCGATCGGGGGGAAGACGTATGATATAAAAAGTAAGGCGTTGCTTATGGCCCAAACACCCAACCATCTACTCGTAGTGGAAGACGAAAAACCTATTTCGCGAGTCCTCAATATAAAATTGGAACAAAAAGGCTATAACGTAACGGTCGTGCGCAACGGCAAAGATGCGCTTCGTACGTTTGAAGAAGAACAAGTAGACGGTATTCTTCTCGATCTGATTTTGCCTGAGCAAGATGGATTTGAAACATTAAGACAAATTCGAGAACAGGACCAAAACGTACCGATCGTGATACTCAGTAACCTCGGACAACCGGAAGATCGCGAACGAGTCGAAAAGTATGGCATTGAGAAATATTACGTCAAAGCCGATATTTCGCTTCATACATTGGTGGAAGAGATCAGTCAAATGATTTAGCGCGGGTCGGACAAAAACTAACAAGACCTTTATCATGTTAAAGGAAAACGAGATTGTACATATTCTTGCCGACCGGCAGTACATTACGTCTGAAGATCAAAAAGCGGCACTGAATCAAGACGAACAGGGGAGGACAACTGCGCTTTCCCCGCTCGAATATTTAAAACAACAGGAACTGGTTACGGATAATATTATCGGGGAAGCCATCGCCGAATACTACGAAGTACCGTTTTTTAGTTTAAGCGCGAATCCGCCGAGTCGGGGGGACGTGACCAAAATTCCCGAGCAAGTGGGAAGAGAGTATCGTATCGTACTCTTTGACGAGTCGGATGAGCTCATCAAGGTGGCCACCGACAACACCGATGTGTTTCAGGACCCCCAACCAACCGTGCAGATCAAACGTCGAGAAGAAAAGGAACAAAGCGGTGGCTTTTTGGGAATAGGTGGGGGATCTTCCTCGACAGAAGCCGTGGAAGAGCTGTCGCTGGAGACGTACTTGGAAAGTATGTTTCAGGCGGAGGTGCAATTCGGCTTCACGCTTTCGGATACTATTAGCGACGCCCTTCAGCGGTACAAACCAGAACTGTCTGACCGTTTCCAACAGATTATTGAAGAGTTTGAGAGCGCCGCACCCGAAATTGTGGATCAGGTGATCGCGGAAGCGGTGGATGGGAATATTTCGGATATTCACTTTGAACCTCTCAATGAGGAGGAAGTACGCGTGCGGTTCCGATTGGACGGTGTGCTTCAGCATGTCGGCATATTGCCCACGGAGTATTACGAGAACATGCGCAACCTGATCAAGGTACAGGCTAATTTGCGCACAGATGAACATTTTCGTCCGCAGGACGGTGCCATTCGGTATGAAGATGAGGACATATCCTCGGATGTTCGTGTATCGATTATGCCGGCTGTAAACGGAGAAAAAATCGTTCTCCGTATTCTTTCCAACACGATGAAGAAGGTGGAGCTCGAGGAACTGGGTGTGAATGAACGACAACGAGAGCTTGTCTACAAACCCTGTACGCGGCGTTAAAGACGGTTAACGATCTTTCCAAGAATATTACTACCATTGAGGATCCGGTTGAATATAAGATTCCCGGAGTGAACCATATTCAGGTCAATCGAGAGACGGATCTTACCTTCGCGCGTGGTTTGCGTTCCATTTTGCGCCAAGATCCGGACATCATTCTGGTAGGAGAGATTCGAGATAATGATACAGCGCACATTTCGGTCAACGCGGCCTTGACCGGTCATCTCCTGTTCTCCACCATTCACGCCAATGACGCGGAGAGTACCATCCCTCGATTGCTCAATAATGGCGTTGATCCGTTCTTGGTTTCTTCGACGTTGGAGCTGGTGATCGCTCAACGTCTGGTGCGCACTATCTGTCCGAATTGTAAAGGAGCCTATACCCTCTCGTATTCGGAACTGACCGAGGAACTGGGCTACCCAAGTTCGCAATTCGAAGGGGAGCAAATAACGCTTTATAAAGGCAAGGGATGTCCGAGTTGCGAGGGGAGTGGCTATCAAGGACGTATCGGTGTGTTTGAAATGATTGAGATAACTCAGTCGATGCGAGAATTAATCATGGAGGCTCCGACCGCCACCGAGATTGGACAACAGGCACGCTCCGAAGGATTCGTAACGATGTTTGAGCACGGGATCGAAAAGGTGAAAATCGGAGAAACGACGATTGAGGAAGTGCAACGAGTCGCTCCGTCCCCCGAAGAAAAAGGTTATTACGAATAATCTATGCCCGCAGACGTCGCGCCAGAACGTGGGTCAAAAGACTTTCAGCAAGAAAAGAAAGGCTTTTTAGCCCGGTTTAAGTCGCGGATTACGGACGAGAAGGAGTCCGCGTTGGAGAATATGGCCATTTTACTCCAGTCCGGGATGGGGATTCGCAGCGCCCTACGCAGTTTGAACCAAAACACGAAAAAAGACGCGGTGCGAGAGCAAATCGAGGGAATCGCATCGGATGTGGGAGACGGAAAACCCCTATGGAAATCGTTTGACCGTAATAACTTCGTTCCTCCGTATATTATTTCTCTGATCCGCATCGGAGAGGAAAGCGGTAATTTAGGGGAAAAACTCGAAGACGCCGTGGAAACGTTAAAAAAAGAAAAAAAGCACCGCTCGCAATTGCGTTCGGCGATGTTTTATCCGTCCTTCATTCTAATTATGGCGTTTATTGTGAGTATCGGATTAACATGGTTCGTGTTACCGCGTTTGGGGCAGGTGTTTGACAGTTTGGATGCCGAGTTACCGTTCATTACTCGCTGGCTTCTCGCTGTGGGAGAAATTATGTCCGCGTATGGTATATATATCGTGCCCTCGATTATTGTGGCGCTGCTCGTTATCGGGTATTTTCTTTTCTTTTTCGGTCCCACCCGAGGTATCGGGCAGTGGATCCTTTTTCATCTCCCAATCGTGCATCGCCTGATTATGTATACGGAAGTTTCACGGTTCGCATTTAATCTGTCCATGCTGTTATCGTCCGGCATTCCTATCAATCAATCCATCCAAACCTTAGAGGAAGTACAAGAGTATTACATGTATCAGCGATTTATTCGTAAGTTGGGAGCAAACGTATCGGAAGGATACAGCTTTCAGTATACCTTCGAAGAAAACGCTTCGAACATTAAGGGAATGTTTCCGTATACGGTACAAGAGTTGGTGGCTGCGGGAGAAAGTTCCGGACAACTGCCCAAAGTTTTGGACGAAATCGGGAAGCGCTACGAAGAGAAGACCGATGACATTGCGAGCAATATGGGCAAATTGATCGAGCCCTTCCTGTTGATTGTGGTGTGGGTGATTGTCGTCTTTTTGGCCTTGGCGATTCTGTTGCCGATTTACAATTTGGTAGGTGACTTTTCGGTCTAGGGGTATGGACGTCGCGTGGTATCCGGAAGTATGGGAGCCAACAACGGAGAACATCATCCTCACAATCGGCAATTTTGACGGACTGCACAAAGGGCACAAAACCCTTCTTTCCACACTTGTCGAGCGTGCTCGAGAACACAACGCGCAGGCGGTTGTGGGAACGTTTTATCCCCATCCCCAAGAGATCATTACTGACGAAGAGTATCCGGTGCTCACCCCGCTCGAAGAACAGCTCGCGTGGTTACAAACCGAAGGTGAGATTGACACAGTCCTCGTCTTTTCGTTCACGCCGGAGCTTCAACAGATGGAGCCGCGTGCGTTTTATGAACGCGTGGTGTTCCCATACGTGACGCCATTCCATCTTATCGTAGGGACAGATCATCGGTTTGGCTACCACGGACAGGGGAGTAGTCATGTTCTCAATCGTTTGGGAACGGAGTACGGGCTCGCGGTGGAAGAATTGGCACTCGCCTCAGCTCATAACCGGCCGATAAGTTCGCGAGACATACGAGACGCGCTCCAGGCAGGAGACGTGGAGCACGCTGCTATGTGGTTGGGACGACCGTATCAGTTACAGGGAACGGTCGAAGCAGGGAAAGGGTGGGGACGAACCATCGGGTTTCCGACCGCAAACATGAACCTCTCGGATCGCAAATTTTTGCCACGGCGCGGTGTGTATGTAGTGCGCGCGTACGCGGAATCCGAACCTCATCCGTATATCGGGGTGATGAACGTGGGATATAACCCCGTGGTTGAGGCACGCAGCACACCGGCGGTCGAGGTGCATTTGCTTGACTTCGAGAATATATCTTTGAAAGGAGTAACGTTACGGGTGGACGTGCTTACGTTTATTCGGCCCGAACACGAAGCGGGAACTATTGAGGATTTGAAGCTTTGGATTCAAAAAGACATTGTCTTCGCCCGAGAGTATATGGATAGACAGTAGTGAATAGTAGCACGTAGCGCGTAGCAGCTCGCAAGAATAAAAAGAAGCCTGAAGCCAGAGGTTTTGATATACGATAGATATATGCGCATTACGGCGCGATATACAGTTGATACATATGCCCTTCGGGCATGATATACAGTGGATATATAGTTGAGATGTAAACAAAGTTGGAAAGTTTGTTTACAAGTTACCCGATATGTAAACAAAACAACCTACTTTATTTACAAGTGTATCGAAACCAGCTCAAAATTCTTATAGGGTCAATATAGCTTCCATACAGGGAAAACCTGTTGTGTCTTCCTCTAGAATACCCTTCGAGATAAGCACATTATAAAATATCTCTCGCCTGTTACAAGACGAGAGAATAGGGGTCGCTACACTGCTGGAATGGGAATCTTTTTATTCCTCAGAACATCGAGATGAGGACGAAATTCCTCGGGAATGAAGGAGTGACTCCAGCCCTCACCTTTACTGATCTTATTTTCCTCCACGTAGAGATAGTGGTTTACAATCCCTAGGTGAGCCATGTCATCGGTATCTGTTATTCGTCGTACTTCCCCGAGGAGAATTTGCATCCATCTGTATGTGGTTCCTGACATGGTACTTCGATCATACTCCATAAACAGATCACCTACGTTCAGAGAAACAACAGGATAGGATGCTTCGTAATCTACCGGCGGTTTTCGGTCTCCTTGAGGGGTGGTAATAACGATAATCCAAGCGGTTTTGCCGCTTTGACTGACACTATTTACTTCAGGGGTAAGTCGGTGCCGTTGTGTTAATTCCGCTTTTCCTTTCAAAACCATCTCCTGCTTAACGACGGCACAGAACAATATATACCACTTCTTCGTATGTGTCAATCGTGCTTGTCTTACGCAAAGATCCGTATCAAACACTTCCAAGAAACATACGGAAACCGGCTAAGATATTGCTTTACAGCATCCGTATATATTCGCTATCATATAGGGATGCAGGGAAGCGTGCCGGAGCGGTCGAACGGGGCGGTCTTGAAAACCGCTGTACCCACTCGGGTACCGGGGGTTCGAATCCCTCCGCTTCCGCGTATTTGGCGAACCGGACAGCGCGTGCTACAATACACGTAATCTTAAAACAGACTAACAAACGTGATATGGAGCGTGATTCATTCGTGTTTAAGATCGGCGGGAAAGCGGGTCAAGGAGTACTAAGTTCTGGGGAAATTTTTCAGTACGCGCTCTTTCGCGAAGGCTTCTTCACGTTTTTGTGGAACGATTATCCCTCCCTGATTAAAGGAGGACACAACTCGGTGAGTGTGCGGGTCAGTACGCATTCGGTGAACGCTCCCAAGACGAAAAGTTACCTCATTATCGGGTTTGACGAGGCCACGGTTACGCTTCATCGAGAAGAATTAGTGGACGAGGGTATCATGCTTCTTGACAGCAAAATCGCTGAGAAGTTCGAATTTTCGGAAACGCCGACCAAAGAGCAACCGTTTTACGTGTATACCGCTCCGCTCAAAGAATTATCCGAGGATATCGACGGCTCCAGTCGCTATATCAATACCGTCGCACTCGGGGCAGCGTTTGCCATTTTGGGGCGCGATCTCCAGAGCTTGGAGGATGAACTCGCTCATAAGTTCCAATCGAAAGGAGAAGAAGTGGTGGAAAAAAACCATGAGGCAGCTCGTACCGCGTTTGAGTACATGCACAAGCATTATGACCAGCGCGAGACCTTCGTAATTAACGAGGCCGAACAAGAAGATCACGGGCGGGGCGTTTTGATGGATGCGAACACCGCTATAGCGTACGGAGCGCTCAAAGCGGGCGTCAAATTCACCGCCGCGTATCCTATGACGC
>PXOY01000006.1:9022-12867 GCA_003021915.1 Parcubacteria group bacterium SW_4_49_11 | reverse complement strand
GAATATAAGCCATATCCCGAGATTATACCCCTACTTCACAGTAACCGAACGTATATTTTTGAGATGACTTCTAGTGATGTCAATCTATGTCCCGTGTGCCCTTTTCATAAGGTGTTACAGCTTGTCAATTTCTTGGTAAATGCGGCGTTTGTACGCGCGATTGGCCAGTAACCGTGCGTGTCCGCGAATGTGCTTGTCAATCGGTACGAAGACATTATGCACATACGGATCGGTACTCCCGGCAAGTCCAATCGGAATACGTTGGTTGACAACCACTGAACTGAGCAACGACGTATCCCACCAACACCAAAAGTTAATCATATTAAGGCCCGTTATGTGGGGAATCGGAACCGACCGAGGAATATCGGCTTGTAAAAACACCACGTATGTTAACGATTCGGGAATGGTGCACTGCGCCAGCAGATTGCGCACCAAATAGCACCCCAACGAATGCGCGATGATTACGCGCGGCTGCGATTCAGCGATTGCATCCTCCAGTTTGTGCTGTAATACAGAGCCAAATATGGATGCTTTTTCTCGCCGATACAACGTATACTGAGCGGAAGCGTTGTAAGGCGTAAACGCACCGCGAGGCATAGTTTCCGCCCATACAAACGGTAACGCCTGGCCAGCGTTAATTTCGGGATCAAACGCCGAAAAACTTCCGTTGTCAGGGATCTCCGGCTCGTTGAGATCCAACGCCATGCCATACCCATGTACCAAGATGATGTCAGCCTGAGACATAATTCCCTTATACCCGTCAAATCGGTAATTCCGCATTCTATATGTTTATTGCACCGAAATGCAACCGTGGCTAACCAATCGCCTCGAAAAGAAAAAACCCCGACAGTGCGACTGTGGGGTTACGTGTTGATGGAACACCCTAAGTGTGAAGCGCTTGAATCAACGCGTCTACCGGACTACTTTCCCCCTCCAAGAGGAGGTGAGGGCCTTTCACAGCCAAGCTGGAGAAATTCTCCGCAGCGACGGCCCACCGGCCGCCTTTCCGGAAGAGCACAAAATCTCCCTTCGGGGTCATAAAATTGACCTCCTCCGATGTAAAGCGAATCCGAGCAAACTCGGCTTCCGCGATACGTTGGAGTTGTTGTTGTTGGGCAGAAGTCATGAAGGTTCCTCCGAGGACGTCGAGTTCTATAAATGTATATACCATATTTTCACAAAAATATCAACTCGTCAGTATGTAATATCTCCTGCGAGTGATTGAGAGCATACTACGCGGGCCACGTACACTATGCACCATGTGCCTCGAACATCGTCAAAATTTGTTTACATATCGCCCAAACTACAAAAAACCCCACACCAGATCGCTGGGTGGGACTGATTCTTACTACCTAGTTCTTAATCTGCGAGAACGTAAAAGCCGTCTTTCACATCATCGAGGATGTGAGCGTTTAGGGTCTGTGGGAAGCCCTTAAACGTTTTGGCTTCTCGCTTGTCGAGGGTCATCACGGGCACCCAAGCTCGATAGGGCGTGGCTGCCGTCCGAGAGGCTCTCAATGCTTCCCGGATTGAGCCGCCGTATCTGCTCTTCAAAGTTTCCACACCTATATTACAATAGGCAGGACTGTACCCTTTTAAGTACAGTCCTTCTGCGGGGGTAATTGTGCAGTATTCCATGTGATGATCCTCGTCTCGGTATGGTACAGTCCTTCTGGGTCAGAAATGACATTTTCCAAAAGCGCGTTCAATTTACCACGCACCTCAATACTTGTCAACATTTTTTCACCTATTTTTACAAATAAAATTCTCGATTATAAGCTCGAGGAACAAAAAACAAGCCCCTAAAACGTGTCAATCAGGTACGGCAATTTATTTACATATCGAATATTGATACCAGAGACCACTGCGCGAAAAAAAGGCCCCGCACCTAACCGTGGTGGGGGCATTCTAAACCAGTTTGTTCTACTGTTCGAACGCTTGCTTGAAACGCTCAATGCTATCTATCACCTCCTCATTGGTTTCTTCATTGGGTTGTGTTTGTTCCGGGAGAGCGTCGAGGGCGCTCTTCACCTCGTCCATGAGGATCTTGACGCTATCCACGGAGGAGCGCAAGGCATCCCAAGAAGAGGTCGGAATGTCCTTCTCGATCTCCCGGAAGACCCGGTGCCGAAGCTCTTCCGCCAACTCTGACCACCGTTCATGGGAGGTCATATTAGACAGTTCCTCGACTCGGGTGTGGACTTCTTTCCGGAACTCCTCGAACTCGCGTTGTTCTCGGAGCTCCTTTGAGAAGCTTTCGAGACGACTCACGGAGTCTTCGTACATCCGTTTTGCCGCCGTATAATCCGAATACCACACCGCCCTGAAGCCCCCGTTAAGGGCATCGTATTGGGCGGTCCCGTACGCAACGTACGGTTCGTTGGTGTATCCGCCATAGGCATAGACGGTTTCCACCCACGGGACCGTACTCTGCTCATCGGAGGTATCCGGAAGAGGAATCGAAGGCGCCTCCGCTTTCCTCCACGATTGGAACTTACTCTCCGCGTTTATTGACTCAAACGCTGATTTCAATTCGTCAAGGTCTTGGTAGAAGCCGAGAATGGACGGCGTTCCCACCGCAACTCGTTTGCCACCGGGCAAATACACTTCAGCGGGGAGGTTAAACACCTCTTCTTCCGGAAGATAGCCGGGTAGCGAAATTCGTGGGGGTTCTTCGGGAGAGACATACCGCACCGCGCGAGCTTCCCCGGCAAGCTCCAGCGTATCCGGACACTCTTCTGCTAGAAGATCTTTGATCTCCGCGTCGAGCTCCGGAAGACGCAGAGCTTCGGGATCAACTACCTCTGCGAGGTTGGATGCTCCTTGGAGAACATTGCGATAGTATGCTTCCAGTTCGTGGAGCGCATAAACATGGAACACCGCTTCACGCTGATTCCACTTTCGCGCCTCGCGCTGGCGCTCGTCGTTTTCTCGGAGGATGGCGTCAATCCGCGGCGCATCGGTGCCTGTCGGCAGATCACTCCGCTCGGCTAACCACCGGGCAAACGCCTGAGTGGCCTCTTCACGCTGGGAGCATACGTCCCAGCGCTCCTCGACCATTTGACCATTGAAGAAGCGCCGCGTCTGTGCATACACGGCATCCTCTCTGGGAAAGTATCGAGGGTTGAGACCACCCTCTTCACCGGCGAACTGGGGGGCAATCTCCATGAGCAGGTCGGGCGTAACCTGCGTGACCATTTCAATCAAATGAAGGGTGCTTTGCCCTCTCTTCGTCTTGATCTGGAGGTCAAAGGGTTGCCCCACGACCCATTGAGGCGCCCCGGTGACGACGGAGGACGACCCGATTTCGCGGGTCGTGCTTTCGCTGTTTTGGTAGCCCACGTATCGATATTGATACACATGGTCTACCATTCCAGCGCAGATCGCCTTCCGGATCGCCTCTCGATCGCCGGAGGAGCTCAAGGAGAACTCCCTGCGAACGGACTTCGCCAAATTCTTGCGAACCTGGCGAGCCCGTCCGAGATCCTTCAAAGAGATACCGGAGTCCTTGGCCTCCTCTTTACTCATCTGCTCGGCCTGTTTCCAAACCTGGAGTTGAGCTAAGAGGTCGGACTCCGACTCGTCGACAAGTTTACGCCAATCAGGCCGATCGGGCTTGTTTTTACTGGGAGTGGGAACGGTAATACCGTCCACTTCCAAAACAGCCGCAATGCTCAACATATCGTCGAGCACGCCCCGATAGGCCGCCTCCACGATCATCCGTGCGTAATGCACGGAGACCGGGAGACGGTTAACTTGCCGCCCGATCTCGGTCACCTCGCCGGCATCGGTGAGGCACCCAAGCGAACGGAGTGCCGACTTAGCCCGCCGAATATCTTCGACAT
>PXOY01000006.1:0-8972 GCA_003021915.1 Parcubacteria group bacterium SW_4_49_11 | reverse complement strand
GCACCAGTCGATATACACTCCGGCACGGGTGCGGCCGGCGCGGCCCTGACGCTGCTTGGCGTCTGCCAAAGAGATGGGGCGAAGGTAAAGCCCTTCGACTCCATGAAGTACCTCTTTGCGACGCTCTTTCCCTGTATCGACGACAGCGTCGATGTCGTCGATGGTGACTGACGTTTGTGCCACGTTGGTGGCACAAACGACCTTGGGCCGAGAGAAGTGCTGGAAACAGGCCTGCTGGTCAGCCTTATCAAGCTGACCGTGCAGTGGTAAGACTTCTGCGTTCAGCTCCATATTTTGAAGCTTATTAACAGAGTCTTGAATTTCCCCTGTTCCGGGCTGAAACAGGAGGACATTCCGGCCTTCTTTCACAAGAGAGGCCACGTCCTCTTCAGGATTTTTGCCTCGAGGTTGACGCTCCTCGACCGGATATAACCGGCCGGGAACGTCAATGACAGGAGCTCCATCAAAGAACTCAGAGAGTTTCTCTGACTCAAGCGTGGCGCTCATTAGCACCAGCTTAAAATTCTCACCTCGATCGATCTGCTGCTTGGCCCATGCCAGCAACACCTCGACATTTTCATTCCACTCATGAACCTCGTCCATGAGCAGAATGTCCACCTCATTCTGCCCCATAAGTTCTCGCACTAATGCGAGACCATCGGTACAGAAGAGGAGTTGTGTATCAAGGCCATCTTGCCGGTCTACCGCCGTGCGATAGCCGACCGTTTGCCCTAAATTCTCACCCATCTCTTCAGCCACGCGTTCGGCCACCGTGCGGGCAGCGAGCCGACGCGGCTGGGTGCAGACAGCAGAATACCCAGCTTCCAATAAAAACTGGGGAGCTTGGGTGCTCTTACCGGCACCCGTTTCTGCAGTAATGATGGTTACAGGATTACCTGCAACCGATTCAAGAATCTGCTGACGGAAGCTATTAACTGGCAAGTTCATGAGTAATCTCCTTCCCCGGTATCACTTCACTACACATTCATATCCCGGGAATGAAAGGCACCAAAAATACCCTTCACCCCCGAGACATGTGGTGTGTGAAGGCTCCGAGAACGAATGATTCCGGATTCACTTGGGAAAGATCCAGGTGTACAGTTCAACCGTTTTTCCAAAACGTTTGGACGCTTGAATAGAAAAACGGCTGAACACACACCGTATCCACGTCAGAGGGAGAGTCCACGGACAACTCTGGGCGTTCAGCCGTTTTCTCTCTCCTCTGAAATAGCTCGGTTGTTACGGATCTAACTCTCTTTTTTTCGAACCGTAAGAGTATCTATATGCGTTCGAAAAATACCATTAATTTGACAATTTGTCAATAGTTACAAACTTTTTTACTCAAAAGAAAACGCCGAGCGGAACCGCCCGGCGAATGGTAGCTTTTCCCCATCCAATTACTTAGTGGGTAAAAAGTCTTGGGACTGTATCGAGTAATTCCCTCATTGACCTCTTCGGCTCTCGGGGAGGAGAAAGTCTTGGCGGTTTGGGGATGGTGTCCGGTGTTTTCCCGTCCAAAGTGCACGCAAGGGGTTCCATACGATCTCGGAGTGGACGAACGTCAAAAGGAAATAAGATGAGTTCTTTCTCTTCACCGTGTTCATTGATTTCGTAGTCATCCGGGTCGTAGTCACCCGGTCCGTAATATCCTTCTTCTCCAATTCTTTGCCAAAGAGGAAAAGCGTCGATAATCTCGATGAAGAGATTCAGCCTTTCACGAACTAACCCGAAGTTTTCTTCTTGGAATTCCCCACGAGCTGAGAAGAGAACCATAGCGGCTACATCAGCCTCTCTCTTATCATCCGAGAAATACCTTCCCCGGTCGTATCGGACATGTCTCCATTGAAAAATTACCCAATCCAGCTTTTCCAACGCTTGAGGGTAATCCCTCTCATCCATCCAGATAAGAACCGAAAAAGCAGTAAGTTTAGGCGTAAGTAGTTCATTGGAAAACCCTTCCAACGTAAGCCTTTTCGGCTTTTCAACGTTTTGTACCGTTGAATTTTTCCGCCAATATGCGCACAATTGGGAAATCAATTGCATAGTTAACTCCTCTTGGCTTTTCAAAGTGCCACCTCTTTCAACTCAGAGGCGACAAACAAAATACGAGAGGCAATTCCACACCCTATTTGTCACCTCCAAGCTTCGGCTCCTACGATAAAGCCAATTTTCTACTATGTCAACATTATATAACTCGATTTACCACGGTCACTGAAGACACCTGCGGTTTCTTCCGGCCTCTTACGAGGCCTATCTTCCAACAAGAGGGACTGCCAATAGCAACCTCCCACTGGCGTTGAACAGCTATGAGCGTATACACCTATTCTAAATACCAAATACTAACTACTAAATACTATTTCCTTGCTACTCGCTACCTGCTACGTGCTACTTTTTCAGGCTTCCGACTTCTCTTAAACTTGCTACTAATCAACAACCGTATATCGTGCTCGAAGAGCACATATATCGCGCCGTCAGGCGCATGTATCCACTGTATATCAAAGTTCTCATTCACAATAGATGCGGATTCTTCTCTCCAAGGATCGATGTAATATACCCGTTAACATCAAACTTGCGCTTACATCCGTTGTAATTCATGTAGCGAACCTTGCCATACACGTCACGCTCGGGCCAGGCGCGGTCGTGTACGCCGCCCACGCTCCAGGCGACGCCGACGTAGCCGTTGGGGTCTCTGCCGTCCAGCTCGTATGTATCGTTCAGCCAAATACCGATCTCAAGCGCCTCTTCAGGTGATTCGGTCCATTCCAAAATCTTTTTAGCCCAATACATACGCATAAAGCCGTGCATTTTGCCGTATTTCACCATTTCCATCTGCGCGGCGTTCCATAAATCATCGTGCGTGCGGGCTTCTTCAAATTCGTGGGGCGTATACAGATGCTCGCGTTTATCGTCGCGGTGTTCGTTAAGGGTCTGCTTCGCCCAGTCGGGAAACCCTTCAAACGAATCGTACTGCGGTTCATAAAAGCAAAAATTATCCGAGAGTTCTTTGCGTACGATTAACTCTTCCAAGTACGCGTTCTTGTCTTCGGTTCGGGTGCCGGGGCGCGAATCAATTTCCAACGCCACCCTGTGGGCGGCTAACTGCCCAAAATGATAGTACGGTGAAAGATCTGATAACGCGTGATTATTGGGGTCATTCCGATCTTCCTCGTAATCGGTCAGCGAACCTTCAATAAAGTACCACATTTGGGTATGAGCCGCCTGTTCTCCGGGCGTAATCCACTCGACTTCGGGTACCCCCGTTTGAGGGTTTACACTTGTTAATAATGGATCCGGCGCAACCTTGCTCGACTCCGCTTTCGCAGGGTACGGATGCGTTTTCAGCTCAGGCAAGTCCTCCAAAAACTCGGCACGATATTGTGCGCGTCCACTTCATGAACGGGAACGTCAACTGCTTCCGTCACGCGCGTGTTCCACTCCTTTGCAATGCGCAAAGGCGAAAAATCCGAGACCAGGAGGCCAACGTTGTGCGCGGGCATCACGGCCGGCAAAACTTCTTCCGGCGCACCTTCTCTGAGGAGAAAGGGAATGTGATACTCGGCTAACGTCTCTGAAAGCTCGGCAAGACCGCGGAGCATGAACCCAAACTGTCGCTGTCCGGCTTCCAAAAATTCGGACTGCAGACAAAACACCACGATCAGCGGCACTTCATACTCCAGAGCCTTTTCTTGTGCGTACGCCAGTGCCCAGTTATCGTGCGCGCGTTGGTCCCGGCTCATCCAATAGAGCACGGCACTCCCGTTAAAATCTCCTGTTTGTAAAATTCGTCGTCGTTTGACATTCATAGATACATTCTAGCACAGGTGTTCTAAAAACTCTTCCTTTACCCGCTTGTACGAACTCTTATCTTCTTCGGACTTCTTGTCATAGAGGTTCACCATCAGGCCCATGCGCGCGTTGTGCGAAAGATACTCCCGACGCGCGCGAATAAATTCCCAGAAGAGCGCGTCCCACACTTTCGACCAGTAGCCGTCATCCTCGAACTCGGTCATTTTGAGAAGATAGTTGGAAGACGAGACGTACGGCTTGGTCATCATCGCGCCGCCGTCCGCGAACTGACTCATACCATACACATTCGGCACCATTACCCAGTCGTACGCGTCCACAAACAGACTCATGAACCACTCGTACACCTCATCCGGGTGAATTTCACACAAAAGCATAATATTGCCCATGATCATCAACCGCTCAATGTGATGAAGATACCCCAGACGTAAAAGCCGTCCGATACACTCGTCCACGGGCGCCAGTCCGGTCTCCCCCGTCCAAAACGCCCGGGGCAGAGAACGCGTACACTCCAACGCGTTCATGGTACGCTGTTTGTCGCCGAAGTGGTCATACACGCCTTTCACGTATTCTCGCCAACCGATCACCTGGCGCTGAAATCCCTCAATCTGATTGAGAGAAACGCGGTCTGTGTGCTTCTGATAATACGCGTCGGCCGTTTCCATAATCTCGCGCGGATGCAAAATGCCGACATTCAAGATGGGAGAGATAACCGCGTGAAACCCAAATGCTTCTCCGGGTTTAACCGCGTCCTGATACGTACCGAACTTGGCAAGGCGTGCCTCTAAAAACTCCCGGAGCCACGCCCGCGCGGCTTCGGGGCTGATGGGATACCACATAGGAGCGGACTCGCCGATTCCGAGCTCTAACGTTGAGATATCGTTTTGCACCTCGGCGATAATTTCTTCGTCCCCGGGCGTATGACATGCCGCACGCTCGGGGATCTCCACGTCCTCATCAAACGACGAGCGGTTTTCTTCATCCAAACTCCAGGAGCCTCCCTGCGGACCGCCTTCCGGAGTTAAAAGGAGATTGAGCCTTCGACGTTGATCTTTATAAAAGGGCAAGAACCGGAAGCTTGACCGATCGGCAAAGTGCTCGTTACTGAGCGTGTCCGAAGTCAAAAAGTTTCCGGTCTCACGCACCTCAAGCTCAAGGTCCGGATGCTTTCGTACGTCTTTGAAAAGCTCGCCTTCCTTACTCGCGGGCTCAAACATCACCAGTTTCTGCGTCCCTTCCTCAGCCAGGGTATCAAGCATGTCCGCCACCGAGCGATCCGCTTGGGGGTCGGTACACCGATAATAATCCACGGGCAGGCCTCGCTCTTCGGATAGCCACGTCGCGAATCGCCGCATGGCAGCGAAAATATAGGTCAGTTTTTGCCGATGGTACATCCGCCGTCGGAAAAACTGCGGAGCCTCCCACATAAGCACCCGCACATCGTCGCCTTTCTCGGGGTCAAATAAAGAAGGAGACCAGTCATACCACCAGTACAACTGATCTCCCAAAATCCATACGCGCGTTTGTGCCATAGGTTATTGCAAACCGCCGCCCTGAAGCGCGGATTGCGTGAAATAAGAAAACACGAATCGCGAGAGGGCCCAACCAATAATCTGGATAAGAACCACAGCGGTTACCACTGCGATTGTCGCGTAGGTGGCAATGATTTTGGCCGCGATCGCGAACTTGGCAATGAAGTCTTGTTGCTCCGGAAACTTGCGTTGTAATCCTTTGAACATACTATCTTCGTTAGCTAGTAGGAGGAGAGTGCCTCTGAAAGTACTGTATCATGTTGCCTTATTTGAGACAAGGAAACCTCGTCGATTGCCTTTCAGGCATGGTGTACGTACGAGGCAATCCGAAAGCTTGCAGTCAATCGTGCGTTTGCAATGTTTTAAGACACCTGCTCAAAACGCTCCTCTACTACACTCCAGTTGACGTTGCCGATATAGGCGTCTTTGTACTGACCTTTCTCGGATGGCAGATAGTCCACCATGAAGGCATGTTCCCACATGTCCATATTGAACACAACGGGCAGACCGGCCAAATGACCGAGTTCGTGGTCACTCACCCAGGCGTTGTGGAAGTACCCGGCTTTGGGGTCGTAGTAGGTAATCGTCCAGCCGATTCCGCGCAGACCACTCACACGCTTAAAGTCTTCAAGCCAGCTTTCAAATCCGCCATATTGTTCGGTGAGAGCCTCTATAAACGCGCTGTTTGAATCCGGTTCTTGCGCGCCGTCTTCCAGTTGTTCGAAATAGTATTCATGCAGGCGCATACCGTCAAATTCGAATCCGAGCCGTCGTTGGAGCTCGTCCATGAGGATTTTGTTGTTATCCGGATCTTCACTGAGCTCGGCGATTTTTTCCAAGAGATAGTTGGTGTTTGTGACGTAGCCGGAATATAGTTTCAAATGAACGTCGATTTGTTCTTGAGAGATACCTTCGAGTTCGGGGATGTTGAAAGATTGCTCGTCGTAGTACATACAAAATAGTTACCTTTGTTTTCTATTCGTAGAGTAGCACACCTGACTGGGCAGAGCAAATCGTTAGAGATTCTCACGCCCCCATTGCAAGCTCCGAGCCAGCCATATCAACTCGGTATAGGCTTTTTCCACTCGTTGGCGCGTAGCATCATCGGTGGGATTCCCCTCTTCATCAAAAGCCTTGGTAATAAACGGAAAAAGTGCATCCACCGAACTGGCGACCATTCCCATCTCCCGCAAGACCGGTACAAGTGATTCTATTCCGCGTGTGCCACCCCACGGTCCGGCCGAGACTCCGGCCATCGCTGCCGGTTTATGCCGATAGTTTTTTAGTTCGCTATCAAGCATACGCTTCAAGGTGCCCGGGAAGCTGTGATTGTATTCCGGAATAACCATAAAAAAGGCGTCCGCTTGAGCCGTAAGTTCAGTATACCTGGAATCTTTTACTTCGTCGTTGTTGCCATCCAACGGCAGATCAAAGTCTTTGGGATCAACCAGCTGGGTGTCTACTCCCTCCAGCGTTTGCCCGAGCTCAGTAAGGTAACGCGCGGCGTCTATCGAGTTGCGCTTGGGACGAGTGGTTCCTTGGATGACGGGAATGAAGAGATCAGACATAGTGTGTTTTGTTATCTTTCTAAGGTCAAAAATTCGTACGAGAATTCCGACGTTTGATGCGGCTCATTCTCGACGACATAATAGAATTCGGAGTAATCGGGAAAGTACGTGTCGCCGGAAAAATCAGCGTAAATACGGGTCAGATACAGCCGATCGGCGTACTCGATCGCTTGCCGATAAATTTCGCCTCCGCCAATGACAAACACCTCTTCGGATTCTTCGGCACCAACGCGTAACGCTTCCTCAATCGAATGCGTGACGGTAGCCTCGGCCGGTCCCTCCCAATCTGAGTCGTGTGTGACGATAATATTGTGACGCTTAGGCAGCACGCGCCCAATTGACTCATACGTTTTTTGGCCCATTACTATAGGATGATATAGGGTGAGCGTCTTAAAACGCTGTAAATCTTCGGGTAAATCCCAGGGCATTGAGCCCCGATACCCGATCACGTTGTTATTCGCGACTGCTGCGATAAGACTAATGCGACTATCTTGAAACATAGAAAATACTTAACGAAATACATTCAGAATCCAGAGGCCTACCCCCCACACAACGAACACACCACTTAACACACCGAATAACACTACCACCGCCGGAGCGAGCAAAGCGATCAGTCCCGCGATAACCGCGCAAATAATCGCGGCGATAATCAACCATCGCGGATTCGGTTGCAACGGAGACCGTTTTCCGTTACCCTGCGACATCTGTTGAACATACTGTACGCGCATACATTTACATCATTTCCGCCTGACTACCCAAGTATTCGTTGGCTACTTCAATAATTTTCGCCTCGTACTGGTCAGGCGTGGAGACCGGTAATACTTCTTGCTGCACGTCAGCCACCACCCGCTCCAATTGATAATCGGGTACGCTGATTTGGTTTTGTTCCAATACTTCGTTCACGTACGTGTAGACGTCTTCGTAGGACCAGCTTTTGAGGTTTGGCATAGTTCAAACATTTACGGATTTGCGTTTAGTATATCTTAGAGAGGCTTAGGATGCAATTTTACGAAGTGGACCATGTCGGACTCGAACCGACGACCTTCCCCATGCCATGGGGACGCGCTACCAGCTGCGCCAATGGCCCCACGTGTTTTCCTAGGATACTACACATGATGTGTTTTCGCAATACAAACAGGGTACTGGACCCACCTTCTGTACGGTGGCTCTCCGTGTCTTTGCAAACGTGCCGTTTGATGTACTATAATACAATTAAGTAAGTGCATAATATTTTTATCCTATGACCGAACCCAACCAAGAACAACAGCATCAACCAGAGCAAGAATCCCCTACTCCAGATACCTCACAGAATACGGGAATGGCAGTGGTGGCGACAATCCCGATTCTCTTCTTTATCCCGCTGTTGACCGAATACAAAGATGACGAGTTTGTCATGTTCCACGCCAAACAGGGACTTGTACTTCTGATATATGGCGTTATTTGTGCTATCGCAACGCCGGTACTCGCGTTTATACCCATTATAGGTTGGTTAGCAATTTTTGTTCTTCAGGTATTCGGACTGGTGTGTTTAGTTATGGGTATTCTCAATGCCGCTCAAGGTATGCGAAAAGAACTCCCTCTGATTGGCAAGTACGCAGAGCAATTCAAATTCTAACTGACATCGCAAAGAGCTAACGACGGAGGCGTATGCAAGACGTTACAATCAATTTACCCACCCTCATTCGAGCGTTTACGGAAATTGTTTTGGGTCTTGTAAGCGTGTTTGTGGGATTGCGGTTTATCCTCAAATTGTTCGGGGCCAGTACAAGCGCTCCCTTTGTGGAATGGGTCTATAGCACGAGCGCCCCGCTCCTGACCCCCTTTGAAGGTATGTTTCCCACGCCGGAAGTGGCGAACGGTTTTGTGATTGAGTTCTCCGCTCTGTTCGCGCTTATTATTTATATGCTTCTTGCGTACCTCATTCAAGTAACCGTAGAAGAACTTTCTTCGTCCGTGAAGCCACGCCCACGCGCATCGTCAGCTGATACTTCCCCTACCGGTTCTCACAAGAAGAGTCAGCCGGAGACTGTAAAATACGACGACTCGCCAGTCGAGTCAGTCGATACCT
>PXOY01000005.1 GCA_003021915.1 Parcubacteria group bacterium SW_4_49_11 | reverse complement strand
CAGGGGACTGCCGTTAGCAACATCCCGCTAGCGTTGAACGTTTTCTGCGATCACGCAAAAACTTTAGGCTGCGCTAATTCTATATGCTACCTTCTCGAGGCCATCTCACAATTTATATTTCAAAATGTATGAGGGTAACGGCTAATATGAAGGAAGCCGGGCTATGGTTTGGTTAGGCATCTGCACGAATATTAGCCGTTGCCCGATATACATATATTCACACCATGTAAACGAAAGCCTATTTTTGAATTGCCTTCTAAATACCAAATACTAACTACTAAATACTATTCTCTTGCTACCTGCTACTCGCTACGTGCTACTGTTTTCCGGCTTCTCTTTTACAACCGTATATCCACCGTGTATCAACACGTATATCGCGCCGTAAGGCGCATATATCTATTGTGTTTCATTCGACCTCTTCAAGGTTCTGTTCACGTAATTTTTGATATAAGAACGGAATAAACTGCTCTACGTCGACGGTCTCTTGGTTTTCGCTGGAACGATGGCGAATAATGACGGACCTATCCAGTGCTTCTTTACGCCCGGCTATGACAATAAGTTCGATCCCCTCTTCTCTCGCATCGACGAGCTGATCTTTCAAACGCTTTTTGCCTAAGCGCTCAGTAACTGACAGGCCCTCTTCGCGCACTTGAGACACCAGGGTAAGGGCATATTTCTGGCCTTCTTGGCCCACACCCGCCACGAAAATTTCTCTCTTGCGCTCCGGATCTTGAAATTCTTCCCGCGCGGCGAGCGTACGTACAATCCGGTCCACCTTCAATTCCATGCCCACCGATCCCGTAATCGGTTCTTCTTGTTCGGCTTCGGCCTGAAATTCGGTCAATAAATCGTCATGTCGGCCTCCGCGCACCAAAACGGAACCGTCTTCTCCGGTAATCTCAAAAATAGTCTTATGCGCGAAACCGGTTTTGCTCTCCAACTGCGGCGTAAGCTGATACGGAATTTCCAGAGTGTCCAAAAATTCCAACACTTCCTTAAAGTGCTCGTAGCACGTATCGGTCAGGTTATCAATCAGTTGCGGAAGATTGATGTCTTCTCGCTCGGCTAACCGTTCCTGCAGACAGATAAACATTTTGACCGGATCATTGCGATACTGCTCGCAAATTTCGTGCAGCTCTTCGGGAATTTCCTGAAGAATTTTTTCGTAATAGCGCTCTTTGCACTCTTCGCTGCCCAGACTGTTAATATGCACCGTTATGGAATGGAACCCAAGCTCTTTCAAGACATTTTGCGCAATCATAATCTGTTCGGCGTCTCGCACAGCGGATGCATCTCCGATAGTCTCACTCTTTACGACGTGGTGTTGTTCATAATCCTGCGCTTCGTCGTCATACGAAAGGGTGGAGGTATAGGTGTAGAGCTTTGAAGGTGTACGACTGTCTAACAACTCGTGTTGGGTGCACAACCGTAACAGGCCAATCGGTCCGGGCGGACTGACGACCAAACCCTGCTTATGGGAGCGCCGTACAATATAGAGGTCGCTACGCCTTTGGAGATTCAGTTTTTGTAAAAGCTTTTTGGTGAAAAACGCTTCCTTTTCTCCGAAGGGGACCGTTACTTTTTGATGTTCGGCGCGTTCCAACGCGTCTTGTATGGTTTCTATGGTTTGGTCCCAGAGGTCATGATGCTGGGGCAACACGTCGTATATTCGTTCGTTTTCGGGGGTTGTGGGGTTCGCCATAAGATTTACGTATCTATGTTTCTCTCAAACGCGCTCCGCGTAAAAATTTGAAAATCGTCAAACGGATAAGCACGCACAAGGGGTTTGCCTACGATCTTTTTCTCGTTGAGCGCTCCCCAAACACGCGAATCGGAGCTATTGGGCCGGTTATCACCCATCACAAAATATTCGTCAGAGGCGAGCGTGACCCGATTGTACTCCCGGGGTTTCGTACGCACGCCCTCATCCAAATATGGTTCTCGGAGTATCCGACCGTTCGGATGGGAAGAGTTACGAATAATAACCTTGTTATTTTGAACACGCACGGTTTCTCCGGGCAGACCGACAACGCGCTTGATGAAAAAGGACTGATCGTCGGGAGCAGAACTCGTAAATCCCGCGTTGAATATAACGATATCACCGCGTTGCGGCTCGCCCATCCGGTACGAAAGTTTTTCGATGATGACATAATCTCCATTCGAGAACGTGTGCTCCATGGAGGAACCACGTACAATGAAGGGCTGCATGACGAACGAACGAATCAACCAAAAGACAATGGCGAGAATCAGGACGAATCGAATAAAACGTAATGTCTCTTTCAGGATAAGGTAAGATTTTTCTTTTGAAGTCAATTCGTTTTTCATACCCATATTTGTATCTATTATACCGAAAATTTGAAAAAAGTAAAGGGCTAGCAAATACTTTTGTAATCCTCAGAGGTTACCAAAACATGGTCCAAGAGCGAAATTTGAAGGATATCCGCCGCCTGCTGAAGCCTGTTTGTTAAGTCTTTGTCCGCCGCACTTGCTGTGAGACTTCCGGACGGATGATTATGGACCACAATAACTGCTGCGGCTGAGTGCGTAATGGCGGGTAAAAATACCTCGCGCGGATGGGCGATGCTCGTGTCTAAACTTCCGATAGAGATGATTTCATCATGAATAAGCACATTGCGCGTATTGAGATACAGTCCTCGGACATACTCTTTTCGATAGTGCCCCATTGCTTTTACATACTGCCAAACATCTTCAACAGAATGAAGGGCGGGGTACGTATGAGAACGCGCGGAAAACAGTCTTCGTCCGATTTCGAGGGCGGCAAGAACTTGACACGCCTTCACGTACGAGATGGCGAAGTCGGCTTTGATTGACTCCACCGACTGATAGGTGATAATTGCTTGTTCACCGTATTCGCGTAAAATACGGCGCGAAATTTCGAGCACTCCTTCGCGTTGCGTTCCTGTTCCGAGAATGACGGCTAAGAGTTCACTCAGATCCAGCGCGTCTGCTCCGTACGTGTTGAGGCGTTCTCGCGGCTTTTCTTGTTCGGCCAAATCCCGTATGCGATACATTCGACATCTCGTGGTTATCCTTCTCTCAACCAGTGAGCGGCATCCTCCGGAGCCACCGGACAGACAGAAAACGGGGTCTTTTGGTGGGGGAGATGCGGCGTCCGAACATCCGGAATAACGCGCATATACCACCGAAAGTACAGATGTCCCTCACCGTTATGGGGCGCATTGTACCATAAAAGCGCGCATTCGACACCCCCGAGCGCACGTTTCACAGAGCGTAACGCTTTCGACAGCGCCTGCGCCCAACGTTCGCGTTGAGTCTTCGATATGCGATCAAACGAAGGCTGAGGCTCTTTCGGCATAATCATGATCTCGTACGGAAACTCGGACACAAACGGACAGAATACGACTGCCTCGTCATTTTCAAACAGGATCCGTAGCCCTTCTCCCCGCTCCAAGGTTACGATATGCTCAAAAATGCTTACGCCGTGGCTTGTATAGTACTGACGCGCCTTTTCTAACGCCCGCTCGATATCGGCCGGCACAAACGGAGACGCGATCAGATCGATGTGCGGTGCGTATGCTCCCTCGTAATGCTCCAACGGAGACGCAAACGGAGCGATGTACTGCAAGGAACGATGAGAGGCTAGGTACACGCTCCGTTTTTGCAGAGCCTCGAGGATACGCTCCAGACGACTATAGGACAGGTTTGCATACCGCTCCAGCGGAAACGAATACACCCGCTCTCGGTGAAACGGCGCATCCGCGTGGGCATGCGGGCCGACTTCCGAGACGCTCGTCTCTGCCGCGGGCGTCTCCTCCATGTGTACGAACACTTCCGGTTCGTGATTGTCATTGGGAAGACGAAGAGAAATACGATCCTCACTGAATCGTGCCGGAGAAGACGGAGTTACGGAAACCGCACTGCTCTGTGCATTGCCACGTGTGGATGTCCACACGGTTTCGACGGACGTACCCGGCTTGGCCGTATATACAACGTTGCCGCTCAATCTATCTTCACGAGCGGTCATCCAGGAGGTGTCGGGAAACGTGAATTGCCCCATATACTTTTTTACGTATTATATCATATGTTGATTTCGCAACCATTCCTCGAGAAGAACACGGGCCGCTTCCACATCGACCTCCCCCGTATCTCCAACATTTTGTGTGGCGCGACGCGTACTCAAACGCTCGTCCACACGCTCCAGAGAGACACGCAATGTCTCGGACAGAAGATTATAAAGACTCCTTACCGCTGCAGTCTGCTCCGTTTCTCGGGCATCAAGCCCCAGAGGCCACCCCAGCAACACGTGTTGGATATCCTCGGATTCCACAATGTTCGTAATCTGATTGCGAGCGTCGGTCATATTCTGGGGTGTCAAAAGCTTAAACGGGAACGCAATCCCCAACTCCGTTTCCGCGCGCGCAAGTCCGATGCGCTTCGCTCCCGGATCAATACTCAAGACCTTCATGAATTCAACCGTTCAGCAAGCGCTTGCAAATCCTCCTCGGAGGACATGTTGAGGGTAACTACGTAGCGATCTTTGCGCGCCCGAACTTCTACCTTAGACTCCAACCGCTCGGACAATTCTCCGGCAATATGCTTCACGCGTTCGTTCACCGGCCGCTGATACGACTCGGGAGCCGTTTTGACAAGGGATTCGGTATCTCGGACATTGAGTGTCTGCTTAAGAATGATGTGTAACAATCGTTCTTGCGCTTCCACATCCGGGAGCCCCGCGATAATTTTCGCGTGGCCTTCAGTAATTTTTCCCTCAGCCAAGGCCGTTTGCGCAGAAGAAGGCAGAGAGAGTAAGCGTAACGTATTCGCGACGCGCGACCGACTAAGATGCAGGTGCTCGGCAATTTGCTGTTGCGTAAACTGGAAACGTTCTTGCAAATCAGCCACTCCTCGCGCTCGCTCGATCGGATCCAAATCTTCTCGTTGCAAGTTTTCGATGAGCGCGAGACGGGCCTGGTCCGCGTCCGCCAACGCTTCTTGAATGAGCGCGGGCACGTGGTATAAGCCGGCTTGCTTGGCGGCTCGCCAACGGCGTTCTCCGGCAATTAAGACAAATCCTGTGCCGTCGGTGTTTTTATGAAGAACCAGAGGCTGAAGTACCCCTTTCTCCGCAATAGAAGAGGCGAGGTCTGCCAGAGCGGACTCGTCAAATGTTTTCCGAGGCTGATAGGGATTGGGCTCAATCGTGGTAACCTCCACGTACTGAAATTCCCCTACGCCTTCTTGTCCGGAAGACGCCGGCTGTTCGGACGTTTGCCCTCCCTGATCCTTAGAAGCGTCAGAGGGTTCGTCTTTCTGTTGATGCTGAGGAATCAAGGACGAAAGCCCACGTCCCAGTGATTTGTCTTTCATACTCCAAAATCTTTGTATTGTTAGTATATCACACGTCTGAGGTGTTCGATTCCGCCTCCTTTGAGCGTTCTTGAAGTTGGGAAATAATCTCGTTCCCCAACCGTTTGTACGCGCTCGCTCCCCGACTTAAGGCCGCGTACTGAAAAATCGGCTTGCCGAAACTCGGCGCCTCCGAGAGACTGACATTGCGCGGAATAACCGTCGAAAAGACATAGTCGGGGAAGTTTTGCCTCACATCCTGAGCTACCTGTTGAGAAATCTTATTCCGCCGGTCGTGCATGGTCAAAACCGCGCCCAAAACGTGGAGTCGGTCATTCACGTATTCCCTGACTAATTGCACTGTTTCCATGAGTTGACCTAAGCCTTCCAGCGCGTAATACTCGCACTGAACAGGCAACAGCACATAATCAGACGCCACCAACCCGTTGAGCGTCACCAGCCCCAAACTCGGCGGCGTATCCATAATAACGATGTCATAGTTAGACGCGAACGCGGTGAGTATCCGATTCAAAATAAATTCTCGGTCTTCGCGGTTCACCAGCTCCACATTGAGCCCCGCGACATCCGGCGTGGACGGCAAGATATCAAAATGTTTAAACGACGTGGAGCGCACTACTTCTTCGGGCGCGTAATCCTCGCGCATAACTTCATAGATTCCCGGTAATTCTCGATCATACATTCCCACGCCGCTGGTGGCGTTGCTCTGCGGATCGAGATCAATCAGCAACGTTTTGTACTTTTGACGCGCGAAAAACGCCGCAACATTCACCGCTGTTGTGGTCTTGCCGGTTCCTCCTTTCTGGTTGGTCACTGTAATAATCATAGCGTACTTCGTTTGGTATATGTGGAGCGTGTCCATTCGATAAGCGTGCGCGTATCCTCAAAGCGCGATCCGATACTTGATCCCAACACCACAAAGCCTACTGTCCGTCCTTCGACCTCAGCCACCGTAAAGAATGTTTCTCCGGCTTCTTCGGTGTATCCGGTTTTTCCGCTCTCGGTATTCAGCTTACCGAGCAGCTCGTTAATGTTTTTTACCGGAATCTCTCGGCCCTCTTGGGTCGTAAGCGTGGTTTCCTCGACTTTCAAAATACGGTTCAATGTCGGATACTCTGTGTACATATGTTTGCCCAGTTTCATCACGTCAAAGGCAGTGCTATGCTGCTTGTTCTCCTCTGCGTTCAGGCCATGCGAATTGGCAAACTGCGTTTTGTACAAGCCCAGTTTCTCCGCTTTTTGATTCATCTCTTGTACAAATTGCTCTGCCCCGTTGTTTCCGCCGAAATGTTCGGCAAGGCGCGCCGCCGCGTCGTTACTGGACGCCATCAACAACGCGTGCAGCAACTCTTCAACACTCAAGGTTTCCTGCGGACGAATATAATTCCCTCCGTACGCCTCAAACGCGGACCGCGTCATCGGTAACTCGACTCGATTTCCGTATGTATAGGAATCAAGGATCGTCATGCCCGTCATAATTTTGGTGAGGCTGGCGATATTACGTTTGGTATACGGCTTCTGCTCATAAAGCATCTGCTTACTCTCAAAATCCATTACCAAAGCGGCGTCCGCGCTGATACGGGGCGGAGTTTGCTCTGACGTATTCGCTTGCTTCTCGAACGGAAATTGTCGGAACGCTTTTTTCTGCTGTTGAGTTGATTCTCTGGGAGCGGACGACCCGCTGTTCTGCTGAGAAACGACGTATTGATTGTGAAGATATTTGAACGGAGAAACGCGTGTGTTTGAGGAGATAGACGCTTGTAACCCCGCAGTTACGCCACTTCCGTTGGTAAACGCGAAGACACTCCCCAATCCGATGAAAAATAGTATGGTCCACGCGGTTTGTTTCATGGCATGTCAATTACAATCTGTATGACATTATATCATAATAAGGTTCGGAATGGATAATTGAGAATCTAAATGGTATGTGTCAGTTGTGGGCAAGAGAGGACTTGAACCTCCATGGGGTTACCCCCACTAGCCCCTGAAGCTAGCGCGTCTACCAATTCCGCCACTTGCCCGGGTATTCAGGGAAGGCGTTAGGAGTCGTATTGCTCGTCGATTTTGGCCGCCATAATAAAGTCGTTTTCGGACAGACCACCGATGGAGTGGGTGGACAGGTGAACCACGACGTTCCCGTACGTGAGCTCGATATCCGGGTGATGCCCCTCCTTCTCCGCAATTTCTCCTACGGTATTGACAAACTCTAACGCCGACGCAAAATTTGGAAAGGAAAACGAACGCTTGATGCGTTTGGTATCTTCGGACACAGTCCATTCGGTATGTACGCGGGTTTTGAAAGCCTCTATATCGCTCTCGGTGAGCGGGTCTTCGTACCCTTCACACGCCTTGCAGGTTTGATCTTGAAGATTTTCACTCATAGACAGAACTTATATTTCTTTACGTTCATGATAGCATGTGTACCTTTTGTACGCAATTTTTGTTACCATAGACGATATGTCATTCTCTTCGCGGCAAATGGGTATCGTATGTTTCATCCTTGTGGTGTTTGTGTTAACCCTCTGGGGGCTCGGAACGTATTTGGGGATGGAGATAGACACGGTCATGGATCAGATCAAACAGAACCGAGTTTGGGGCGCCGGCTTATATATACTGTTTCTCGCTCTGTCTATTGTGATTGCTCCGTTCACCTCACTTCCTCTCCTCCCCTTCGCCGCCGAAATTTGGGGCGTCTGGCTCGGGACCCTTTTAAGTATTTTGGGATGGTGGCTAGGAGCCATCGGCGCGTTTCTCCTTGCCCGTTGGCTCGGGCGCCCGCTTCTGGCGCGCTTTATTCCGTTACACACCCTCGATACGTGGGAGAAGCGAATACCTCCCGATATTACGTTTTGGGGCATTGTTCTTCTGCGGCTCATTCTTCCGGTCGAAATTCCGAGTTTCGCGCTCGCTTTTATTAAATCCCTCTCCTTTCGCACCTATGCTTTGGCCACGCTCGTGGGTATCACGCCGTTCGCATTTTTATGGGTAATGTTCGGAAAAGCCGTGTTCAATCAAGCGTGGGGATGGAGTATCATTCTCGGCTTAAGTCTCCTGCTCGCCACCTATCTTGCCTATCGGATTCGTACTTACTACAGACACTGAAAACACATTCTGTTTTTCTCCTTTTTAAAGGAGAAAAAGCCCGTTAGAGAAAGGAGGTTACCTTGTATCAATCGTATATCATGCCCGAAGGGCATATATATCGCGACTTTAGTCGCATATATCCATCGTATATCAAAACCTCTGGCTTCGGGCTTCAGGCTTCCGACTTCTCATTTCCTTGCTACTTGCTACCCGCTACGTGCTACTTTTTTCAGGCTTCCGGCTTCGGGCTTCAGAATTCTAATTTTTCAACGCGAGCTTTTGTTGGAGGGAAAAATGGTGTACACTTAATCACAGAACAATTTAATACGCACCTCTTATGAAACTCGGTTTTATCGGCCTCGGAAAAATGGGCAGTGCTATGACCCACCGCCTTCTCAATCACGGACACGACATTGTTACATATGATGTTGATTCGGACGCGATAGACAGAGCGATAGAAAAGGGAGCTGCTGGGAGCGAATCATATACCGATCTTGTACATCAACTGGAAAGCGAAGACCGAAAAATTATCTGGCTGATGGTTCCGGCCGGTGAGATCGTAGACGAGACGCTGGAAGAAGTCGCTCCCCTCTTAGGGGAAGGAGACATAATCGTAGATGGCGGCAATTCTAACTTCAACGACACGATTGAACGCGCCAAAGAATTGGCCACAGGAGGTGTCGAATACGTAGACGCCGGAACCAGCGGCGGTTTGTACGGCGAAGAGATCGGCTATTGTCAAATGATCGGCGGGAAGAAAGAAGTGGTCGAATACCTTAATCCTCTTTTTCAAGCTTTGAATATTGAAGAAGGCTACGCGCACATGGGAGACGTCGGGAGCGGACACTACGTAAAGATGGTTCACAACGCGATCGAATACGGCATGATGCAATCAATGGCGGAAGGATTTGAACTGCTCGCAAACGGCCCCTTTGAAGATGTCGACTTAAAGCGCGTAACTCACGTATGGAATAACGGCTCTATCATTCGTTCGTACCTCATGGAACTCGCCGAAACAGCCTTTCATAACCAAGGCAACTTAGACCACATAGAGGACCATGTGAACGACAGCGGCGAAGGTCGTTGGGCGGTGGAAACCGCCATTGACCACGCGATTCCCTTCACCGTGAATACCCACGCTGTGTACGCACGCTTTCGTTCCCGCCAAGAAGCGTCGTTCGGAGCCAAGACACTCGCCGCTCTCCGTAACGAATTCGGCGGACATGCGCTTAAAACAGACAAGGAGCAACACTAAACAAAAATGGGGACCACCAGTTAATGTCTTATGGTAACATCTGCGCGGGCGCCAGTAATGATTGAGTTAAAATGCAGTCCCAACGAAAATAGGAGCTCGTGAGAGCTCCGGAAAAAACATGTATGTTCTTTCAGTACCCGTGAGCAGCGTTTCAACGCCAGCGGGATGTTGCTATTGGCAGTCCTCTGAAAATAGGCTTTCGATAGAAAGCCGTAAAAAACACCACGTGTTTTTTAAGTGCCCGTGGTAATTCAAGGTAAGTTCCGGATTGAGCTAAAATGCAGTCCCCCTGTCGGAAAATAGGCTTCCGCAAGGAAGCCGGAAGAAACCCAAGGTTTCTTCAGTGCCCGTAGTAACTCGATTTACTTCTCCTCCGTCGTACTATACTGATACACCTTAGCAGTAGATTTGTCTACCACAAACATCTTGCTTCCATTTCCGTTAAATGTCATGCCTACAGGCCCGCCACTTTGCCCGGACACGTCAAAATTTTGATTATACCGCGCACTCCCAATATCATACGCGGTCGACAAATTATAGCTATACACATTGTTGGCCGAACTTCCCGTCACAAACATCTTCGTTCCGTATCCGTTGAACGCCACACCTTTAAGCTTATTATCTTGTCCGGATATGTCAAAACTCTGGTTATAAGTCGCACTGCTTATATCATATGCGGTCGACACATCGTAACTGTACAACACACTGCTGTTGTTATTGCCTGCCACAAACATCTTCGTTCCATTCCCTCCAAACCCCACAACCGTAGGATTTCCTTGTTGTCCGGACACGTCAAAGCTTTGATTATAACTCGCACTGCTTATATCATACCCCGTCGACAAATTATAGCTGTACACGTTCGCGGTACTATACCCCATCACAAACATCTTGGTTCCGTCCCCGTTAAACGCCACGTCCACAGGCTTCCCATCCTCTCCGGACACGTCAAAGCTTTGGTTATAACTCGCACTCCCAAGGTCATACGCCGTCGACAGATTGTAGCTGTAAACGCTCGCGGTATCGAATCCCATAACAAACACCTTGGTTCCGTCTCCGTTGAAGACAACGCCATGTGGAGTGGTATCTTCTCCAGAAACGTCCAAGCTTTGGTTATCGTACGACGCGCTCGAGAGGCTGTATCCTACCACTAACGTCGTACCTGCTCGCTTTACAGAATTATCTACCTCGGTATTCGAAGCTTTGACCGCTATATTGCCGTTTTCGTCTTTACCCACTTCGTACCCGGTGTTTTCATTGGTGTCCGAAGCCTGAGGATCGCGCGGAATGGCGGCCAGTTGCTCAGGCACCAACCCCGACAAATCTACGTAATAATCCGGACAGTTACTTGGGGCAACCGCTTCCGTATCGCACACTTCCTTATATGTATTTACGTCTATCCCCGACGGATATTGCCCGTTAGTGTCTAGGGAATACTGCTCGATTCCGTCCTTAAGCGTGCCTACTTCGCTCTGCCTCTCGGCGTCACGCACCTTCCCCAACTGCCTTTGCGGGTTAATCGCCACGATAACAATCGCCGCTAATATGCCGATCGCCGCTACCACCAGTAAAATTTCTAACAGAGTGAAGGCTTTGGATTTTTGTTTGCAGAATATCATATGGTATCGAGAATATTTCTGTTAAAGATATTGTATCGTTTTTTCTCGGTTCTAAAAAAGATTCTAAATTCTGGAATGCATTTCAAACGTAGGAAGAACTCCATCCCCCTTCGGGTCGATATTTGACGGTCACTCAAAAAACATTCTGTTTTTTGCGGAGCTCTACGAGCTCCTATTTTCGGTGGGACTGCATTTTAGCAACGAATCCTCCCTTCCTTTCGGACTTTCCCTCCTTTAGAAAGGAGGGAAACACAGCAAGATACACGTCACTGTGTAACGTGCCGATAGCACCCCACAACAGTATATCTATCGTATATCGCTCCGTAAGGAGCATGTATCGTACCCGAAGGGTACATATATCAACTGTATATCCATCGTATATAAAAACCGCTGGCTTCAGGCTTCCGGCTTCGGGATTCTCCTATAATTCGATCTACTTCTCTTCCGTCGTACTATACTGATAGATCTTATTAGTGCTCGGCCCGGATATAACCATCTTGCTCCCGTACTCGCTGAATGCTAGGCCCGTAGACTCACCATCTTGTCCGGACACGTCAAAGCTCTGGTTATAACTCGCACTGCCAAGATCATACGCGGTCGACAAATTGTAGCTGTACACGTTATCGTTAGAGCGTCCCACCACAAACATCTTGGTGCCGTCTTCATTAAATGTCACCCCCCGAGGCGCACTATCCTCTCCGGATACATCAATGGTTTGATTGTAACTCGCTGTGCTTATATCGTACGCTGTCGAAAGATTGTAGCTATACACATTATCGTTACCCTCTCCCACCATAAACATTTTGCTCCCGTCGCCGTTGAATGCTACGCCCACAGGTCCGCCATCTTGTCCGGACATATTAAAGCTTTGGGTGTAACTCGCGCTGCTAATATCATACGCCGTGGACAGATCGTAGCTATACAGATTCTCATTATATCGCCCTACCATAAACATCTTGGTTCCGTTTCCGTTAAACGTTACCCCCCGAGGCGCACTATCCTCTCCGGATACATCAATGGTTTGATTATAACTCGCCGTGCTAATATCGTACGCTGTCGACAGATTGTAGCTATACACATTATCATTAGCAGCTCCCACCATAAACATTTTGTTCCCGTTGCCGCTGAATGTTACGCCCACAGCTCCGCCATCTTGTCCAGACACGTCAAAGCTTTGGTTATCGTACGAGGCGCTCGAGAGATGATACCCGACAGGTAAGGTTGTCCCCGCTCGCTTTACAGAATTGTCTACCTCGGTGTCCGGCGCTTTTACAACTATATTACCGTCCTCGTCTTTGCCCACTTCGTACCCGGTATCTTCATTGGTGTCCGAAGCCTGCGGATCGCGCGGAATGTCGGCCAGTTGCTCAGGTACCAACCCTGATAAATCGACATAATAATCCGGACAGTTACTCGGGGAAACCGCTTCCGTATCGCAAATTTCGTGGTAAGAGTTTACTTCAATTCCCGAGGGATACTGTCCCTGACTATCCAGGTAATACTGCTCGATTCCTTCCCTGAGCGTAGATACCTCGCCTTGCCGTTCGGCGTCTCGTACCTTCCCCATCTGCCTTTGTGGGTTGACCGCAACAATGACAATTGCCGCTAATACACCGAGCGCCGCTACCACAAGCAAAACTTCCAGCAGCGTAAAGCCGTGTTGTCTATGCTTCATACCAATGAGATTTGTTTTATTGCTCTATTATGCATTCTACCAAATCAGGGAGGAGCAACAAAAGTTCAATGGTTCATCTCCAAAACTTCGGCAGAGAGGGCCGCAATCTCGCAAATATTTCGTACGGATTCGTCTCTATCAGGCGCGCGAGTTCTCCGGCCGTAATACGTTCCTCTCCTTCTTTGCCAATCACGGTCACCTCGTCCTCTATGTGTACGTCTTCAATATCGGTTACATCGATCATGGTCATATTCATAGACACCCGTCCGACCACCGGCGCGCGACGTCCGTGTACAAGCACTGTCCCCAAGTTAGTGAGTCCCCGATCGAATCCGTCCGCGTACCCCATGGGTAAGACGGCGATACGAGAACGCCGTGCGGTCTGAAACGTGCAATCATACCCCACAAACGCTCCGGCCTCCACCCATTTGAGAGAGACAATACGGGTTTTGAGGCTGAGTACGGGATCAAGGGCGTCTCCGTGTTTTTGAGAATTCGCTTTCACCTCTTCACTCGGATATTCTCCGAAGAGAGACAGCCCTGGCCTGACCAATTTTTGGGATACCTTTAGAGTTTGAACCAAACTCACCGCGCTGTTCGCACAGTGTATATAGGGAGGGCATATCTCATGGACCTCAAGCTCTGCAGTAACTTGTTCAAACGTATGTAATTGCTGAGAAAAATACGAAGAATTCTCTCGCTCGTCGGAATTGGCAAAGTGCGTGGCGATTCCCTCCACATAAATTCCCGGAAGCTCGTGCAATTGTTCGATAAACGAACGCGCCTCCTCCGGAAACACTCCGAGCCGGGTCATACCGGTATCCACCATAACGTGGACAGGGAGTTTGCTCTGACGCTCTTCGGCGTAGCGTGACATAGCTCGGACTCGCTCCCAATCGTACACAAACGGGCGTGCTTGTAAACGGAGCAACCGAGGCGTTTCTTCGGCGGGCACGTACCCCATAATCAAAGCCGGAGAGCTCAGGCCCGCTTCCTGAAGAGACGCGTGCTCTCGCAACGAATTAAGCGACAGCCATTTCACTCCGTGTTCTTGTAAGAAGGAGACAACTTCGTGTGCCCCGTGCCCATAGGCATTCGCCTTAACACACGGCGCAAGATCACATCCTTCGGGTAACTGTTCTTGGAGAACCGTTACATTACGTACGAGCGCATCACGCGACAGCTCAATCCACACTAACTCCATACTTCCTTGCGGCGGCAATTTCGATTACGATTCTTCTGTGCTTTGACCTTGACCGTATTCTTGCTCGAGGTAATCTACAATATCGTCGGATTCGTACATCATGACTCCCTTACTCTGATCTACGAGGAAGGGAACCTTTGTCTCTCCGCCGAGTTTGACCATAATTTCGCGTTGATTGGTTCCCTGGCGCGAAATACGATTGACGTAGTCCAGTTCCAGTTCCTGAAGTTTTTCACGCACCTTTTTGCTGAACGGACATTCTTCTTTTTGGTAGAGTTCAATCATAGGTTAAGGGTTATCTCTTGCAATTATCGTATCACACGTCCTCCGACTCCCGAAACACGTCTCTCAATCCCCACTGCCACGCTCCCAGAGCGTAGAGACACGTAGAAAGGCCGCCCACCGCCAAGACCTGCCCCAGAGACAAGGCAAATTGCCCACTCACGTCAAATACCGTCAACCACACTTCATTTAAGCCCCATCCGATTCCCCAGGTTACCACGGACCAGAGAAGAATGGTGCCAATCCAGCGTCCGTGCCGGGTCTGCGGTTCGTAGCTTACAGACGCCAAAAGCCATACACCGTACACCACCGCCGCGCAGAGCATGACCAGCGAGAACACCACCGCCACGGCCCGCAGGCCGAACGCTTGGTAGGTCCACCAGCTCGCCCCAATCGCGATGATCATACTGACTCCACCAATCACCATGGGAATCTTCGGCTTCTGTTGCGCGTAAAATCCGCGAGCGAAAAGCGGCAAAAGACCTTGAAACGGCAGAGAAACAGCAAAAATGGTTAACACCCACAGCAGGTCGCGCACCTCAGAGGAAGCAAATTCACTCGTGTCAAAAATGACGTGAATTACCGGCTCGCGCAGAATGATCAAGAGCCCTGCGACAGGGACTAGAATGCTCAAAATCCGGGCCAAGGTTTTCATGAGATAGGCAATAAACACCTGCGGTTTGCCTTGCGCGAATACTTTGCTCAAGTGCGGAAACATGGCCGTAACCAACGAGATGGAAATGATTCCCAACGGCAGCGAATTTACGTCATACGCCAAGGTGAAGATACTTACTCCCGCATCTTCTTGAGAAGCAATAATTTTTCCCACCAGTACTGTCAACAAGGAAATATCAAGCACTAAAATGCGCGGCCAATACAACGACCACAGGCGCTTCAGTTCTGAGGTTTGAAACCGGAAGCGCGGCCGAATGCCAAAGCCCAGAGCGTAGAGTGAGGGAAGCTGAATCCCCACATGCAGTAAGGCCCCTAAAATCACTCCGTACCCCAATCCGGCTACTCCCCAGCTCGGATACAGAACGGTAATACCGATAATGATGCCGATCTGATACATAATCGCCGAAAGCGACGTAACGACAAACTTGTTATGCGCCTGAAGCACGCTTGTAACCACCGTCGACAGACTAAAAATAAGGGGAGAAAAGGCCATGATGCGCGTGAGCGTAATCGTATCCGTAAGCTTTTCGCCGGTATACGACTGCCCCACCACCTGGGCGATATACGGCGCCCCGAAGAGCATGATGAGACCAAAGATCCCCATGATGGTACCCGTAATAAAGAACACGTTGTCAGCTAACCGATTGGCATCTTCTCGAGAAGCTCGCTCCGTATGAATGAGCTCACTAAATAAGGGGATAAACGCGCTGGAAAGGGTCCCCAAAATAAAGATATTGTACACCAAGTCGGGGATGATAAAGGCGGACAGGAAGCTGTCCAGGACGCCGCCGCTTCCAAACGTGGCGGTTAACAGACGTTGGCGGGCCAGGCCGACCAGTTTACTTAAAATAAAGGCTCCCGCGACCAGCCCGCTGGTAAGAAGAACCGAACGCTCTAATTGAGCCTGGATGCGTCGCGTCCCGAACATAGATCCTCTCCAGACCGGTTAGTCCAGGTTCAAAGATTTCAGATAGTCCTTGACGCCGTCTCCGATTTTTTCGTGCTTCAGAGCGTAGTCGATGGTGGCTTGGATGTATCCCAATTTGTCTCCGCAGTCGTAGCGGGTACCTTCCACTTCCAGACCATAGAGATCTCGTTCCCCGAGAAGGGCGTTCACCGCATTATCCATACCAAGCTCGCCCTCTATCGATCCTTTCATGTCTTCGAGTTTATCGAAAAAGTCGGGCGTGATGACATATTTGCCGATGACTGCTTGCGAAGAATCAGTCTCGGTGGGGTCCGGTTTTTCTTTAAAGTCTCGTAGTTTAAAGAGCGTATTATCATCGGTTTCTCCTTCTACGATACCGTATTTGGAGACCTGTTGATGAGGGACCGAGGTGAGCGCAATTACCGGATCCTCGTACTGTTCGTAGACATTGATCAGTTGTTGGAGGGCGGGAGGTTCGGCATTCACCAAATCATCGCCGAACAATACAGCGCACGGCTCATTGCCGACGAGGTTTTTGGCGGACAGAATGGCGTCTCCGTTGCCGCGGGGCTGTTTTTGCCGGACATAGAAAAACTCCGCCATATTCGTAAGGCTCTGGACTTCTTGTAAGGCCTCACGCTTTCCTTTGTCTTCTAACAAGCATTCGAGTTCGTAATGGGAGTCGAAATGATCTTCAAGGGCGCGCTTGCTTCGTCCGGTGACAAAGATGATTTGTTCAATACCGGAATTGACTGCTTCTTCCACCAAATACTGAATAACCGGCGTATCCACCAGCGGGAGCATTTCTTTGGGTTGCGCTTTGGTAGCGGGAAGAAAGCGAGTTCCGAAACCAGCGACCGGTAAAATGGCTTTGCGAATGGGTTGCTTTGACATAACGTAGAGATTATCTTTTGGGATTCAATCGCTCGGCATACCAGTTTACGGCTCGAGTGAGCCCTTCCTCAAAGGAAATCTGCGGCTCCCAACCGAGGTCTCGTACTTTCGAGCTGTCGAGGCCATACCGTCTGTCGTTGCCTTGACGATCCTCGGTATACTGAATCCAAGAAGGGTCTTTCCCCATACGCTCCAAAATTTTAATCTCCATCTCGCGATTCGTCAACTCGTCGTAACTGCCGATGTTGTATACGTCTCCCGCTTCACTCTCTTCAAGAACCAGTAATACCGCGCGGGCGTGATCCTCCACGTAAAGCCACTCTCGTACGTTCAGTCCATCGCCATGTAACTGGAGATGTTCTCCCTTCAAAATATGACGGACACATTTCGGAATAAATTTTTCCTCGTGTTGATACGGCCCAAAAATATTACAGGAGTGGGTACGAACCACATCCACTCCATACGTCTGATAATACGCCCGACATAATAAATCAGCACTCGCTTTGGAGGCCGAGTAAGGGTTGTTCGGACGAAAAGCGGCCCGTTCATCCGAATACCCTTCTTCGATCGAACCGTACACTTCATCCGTGCTAATCTGAAGCATACGAATACCATATTTGTTCGCGATTTCGAGTAATGTGTGCACCCCGGTAATATTGGTGCGAATGAACGGGTCCGCTTCTTCGATAGAATTATCCACGTGCGTCTCCGCCGCAAAATTGACAATAACATCAACACTGTAGTGGGAGACAATCTCTTCCATATGCTGTCCGTCTGTAATGTCTCCTTCTATGAAGGTATGACGCGGATCTTCGAGTGCTTGATCCAATTTGGATGTATCACCCGCGTAGGTGAGCTTATCAAGTGTTATAACTTCCCATTCTGGCTTTTGCCGGAGCACATACTTTACAAAGTATGACCCCATAAATCCGGCTCCGCCCGTCACAAGTAATTTCATACCGTCTTCTGTTTGTTGCTCGCAATATGTTTGAAGTATACCAGGGAGCGAGCGTTTTGTCTATGCATTTGAGGCTTTGAACTGAGATATGTCATACATCCGTTCCTATTTCTTCCTCGATACGCTGAAACATAGCTTGCATTCGTTCGTGGTCTTCGTCCCGTACGCGCTTCAAGACAAATTCGTCGGCTTTTTTGCCCTGAAATCGCGGGGGCCTGACCCCCAACCGCACGCGCCTGATATTCTCTGTCCCCAGATGCGCGAACACCGAATCCACTCCGTGGTGCCCCCCGCTTCCTCGGCCCGTCTGAATTTTCACCTGTCCTAACGTGAGATCGGTATCATCATGAAGAATAGTCACGGCCTCAAGCGGGGCATTCGTATAGGCTATCACATTTTTGACCGCTTGTCCCGACTTGTTCATAGCAACTAAGGATTTTGCCAAAATTATATCATGTTTTTTGGCTAACGCGCACTGCGCTGCGCGCTGGGTTTCAAACTCCTCTTCTCCGGCAAGCACATTGACACACCACCGCCCCGCGTTATGATACGTGTGCTTGTAGACGTCTTCCGGATTGCCAAGACCGATCATCAATTCTTTCATCGCTGAAACGGATTACGATTGATGTATAGGATAATTTCCTCAGTTCCTTGTGCGTGCGCTGACGGCACCCGCGGGGTGCGCGTGGATTCACTGCTGACACTGCGCGTATTCTGTTGCCGTCGTTCGAGCGTCCCCAGCTCCGGGCCGGAATCTCCGTTCTCGCTCTGTTCTTTCTCTCGTTTCTGGAGTACAGAAGAAATGTCAAAGCGCTCTTTCAGATACGCCCGCGTATTCGGCACGGGGTTGGTATTTTGGGAGGCGGCGTACAGATAATTCTCGTTTGTGTTCAACCGGGACGGCACATCTCCTTCAAGTGTGACGTTCATACCATAGGAGTCAAACAGACTCTGCAGTTTCTCTGTGTCATCTTCGGATAACGACGAGTACATCGACACCGTTGCTTGCTCGTTCTTAACCCCACTTCGCCGACGCTCGTACGCGTTCAATGCATCCATGTGTTGAATCTTTTCGTGAATTTCCCAGTAATTTTCTTCTCCGGCCCGCGGAACAAGCACAAAGCCTCTCTCTCCTCCAAACGTACGTTTATCCTGCTTGAGCGCGCTTTGGTCCGGATTCCGCCCAATCACAAACGAGTTCGTATCATACCCGTCCATCTGACTGTACACCTTGTAGAGGCGTTGTATCGTATTCAAGGAAAGATCGGTTTTGAGATTCTGTTTCGCTGTGCGCGCCAAATTAAGAATTTTATTCGCGTCCCAAACTCCATGGAGATCAGAAAGTTTGTGCCGAATTTGCTTCAGGACTTGCTGCTGCCTCAGCGCGCGGTCAAAATCACCTTGGTCAGAGGTGTAGCGCGTGCGGGCGTACTTGAGGGCTCGCTCACCTTGCAAGGTATGCTCTCCTTTCTCGATGGAAAAGGGATCGTATCCGCGGTTGCCATCGGGATAATACGGATCATTGATCGTTTCTTTCACATCGACCGTAACGCCGCCCAGCGTGTTAATGAGCTCTTTAAACCCTTGAAAATTGACGCGCGCGTAATGATTGATGGAGAGACCGGTGATCTCTTGCACTTCCCGCTTCAGGCGCCCGAGTGCGCGGTGCTGGTTCTGGTGCTTATCATACGCAGTGGTGTAGACGGAGTTGATTTTACGGTAATACCCGTCTTCGGTATATACCAACAGATCGCGCGGAATGGAGATGAAGTTTATGCTCTCATTCTTATTATCAATTTCCACCAACATTAACGTGTCCGTTAAAAACGAACCGGGGTGTCCCTCTCCCCCCACGCCAGCGATCAAGAGAATCCATCAGTCCGCCCGATTCGGCACTCCGAGCCCACAGAAAGGCTCCTCCTCCCACAATCAAAACCGAAAGGAAGAAAGACATACACGCAATGGCAACTGTTCGCATCATGTACTTCGTTACTTAGCTACTCCTCCTCGGGACGTTCCGGAGTACGCACCTCAAACGTGACGCCCGTTTCCGGCTGGTACGTGGCAACCACATACTGTCCGGACTGAATATCACCTGAAATCAATTTCGTCGAGAGGGGGTTCTCCACCTGCTCGGTAATCGAACGCTTCAACGGCCGTGCTCCCATCACCGGGTCATACCCTGTCTCAGCGAGATACTGTTTCAGATCCTCCTCGACGGCAAGCGTAATGCGCTGTTCGTTCAAACGGGTCTGGAGTTCCCCCAGCTGAATATCCACAATCTCTTTAATCTGCTCCTGATCAAGGGCCGTGAAGACAATCAGATCATCAAGGCGATTGAGAAATTCGGGACGGAAGAAATTGGAGACTTCTTCCTTGACTTTACGCCGCATTTCCTCTATTGCTCCGCTCTTACTCTCTTCCAGGATATGCTCGGAGCCCAGGTTGGAGGTCATGATAATGACGGTGTTACGAAAATCAACCGTGCGACCTTGTCCGTCCGTGAGGCGGCCGTCATCCAGGACTTGAAGAAGGGTGTTAAAGACGTCTCCATGCGCTTTTTCGATCTCATCCAGAAGAATCACGCTATAGGGGTGGCGCCTGACATTTTCGGTGAGTTGGCCGCCTTCGTCGTATCCCACATACCCGGGCGGCGCGCCCACCAGCCGAGACACCGCGTGTCGTTCCATGTACTCGGACATATCTATGCGGATAAAGTTTTCTTCCGTGTCAAACAAAAAGCGTGCCAAACTCTTGGCGAGTTCGGTCTTTCCTACACCGGTCGGCCCTAAAAAGAGGAAGCTTCCAATCGGACGTTGCGGATCCTTCAGCCCACTGCGGGCGCGTCGAATAGCATTGGATACGGACGTAACCGCTTCCTCCTGCCCGATTACACTTTGATGAAGCTCTTCCTCC
>PXOY01000004.1 GCA_003021915.1 Parcubacteria group bacterium SW_4_49_11 | reverse complement strand
TAGCGCTCATAACGTCCGAGGCGGATTGTTCGTCAATCTCGGAGACGAGTCCGTCAAACATACCGATTCGCGGATTCCTCGGGGCGTCTTGGGGGAGCGCGGAAATGAATGTCGTAATTTTGTCGTTCGGGCCGCCCAAGTAGAGTTGCCCTACCGAATGAAGGTCGGTCGAGCCTACGGAGACGGTCGGCGTGAGTCCGGCGTTAACCGTCTTCCCGGCGAGATTATGTTCCTTGCCCAGGCTCTCTCCCATCAGTTGACGATACCATTGTCCCAAGGACGCGAGTTCCGCGTTAAACACAAATTGATCCGCGACGTGCGCCCCGTTTTCGTAGGCGTCGTATATGGCTTGGGCTGACATAAGCGCAGGATTGCCTTGATGCTCTAAACAACGGCTTCGCATGTCAGCCGCGCCCTGCCGCAGATTCTCTATATCGATGCCGGCCGCGGCCAAGGGGAAGAGTCCGACCGCGGATAATACGGAATAGCGGCCTCCCACTTGTTCCGGAACAGCCAGACGGTGCATGCCTTCTTCGTGAGCTTTATCCCAGAGTTTGGACTGCTCGTCAGTGGTGACTACTATGCGACTTGCCAACTCGTCGATCTGATGTCCGAGCGCTTCGCAGAGGATATTGGCGTTCATGATCGTCTCGGTTGTGGTGCCTGATTTGCTGATGACGTTAATGAGTACCTCTTCGGGAGAGCTTATACGGTCCGCGAATGTTTGAATTTCTTCCAGGAACGCGGGATTGGGAGTATCGAGAAAGATGATTTGAGGCGTGGCACGCTCGAGATTGTCGGTATAACCGAATAACGCGTCATACACCGCTTTCGTCCCGAGGTTAGAGCCACCGATTCCCACGACAAAGATGTATTTGAGGTGGGGATTCTGAAGCGAAGAGGCCAAGTTCTGGACTTCTCCGAGGAGGGTCTGATCGAGGGGTAAATTAATTGAGCTTTCGGGAGCGTCGTAGGTATGTTGATCGGCGACATCTCGCAAGTGGTCGATATAAGAGCTTAGGTATTCGTACAGTTTCGATTGGCGCGCGTTGGTTATAGACGAGTTAACGATGTGGAATTTCATAGGAACGAACAGGTTATGTGCTTTCAACGTATCATAGGGAGCAGGCAGTCATCTACATAATTTGGCGAAGACAGGATATATATGCTTTAATACAGAAGATAATGGTTCTCCCCCGCGTATGAGTACCGACCGGTCCATTCTTGTCTCGATTGTCGTACTTTCGTGGAATAATCCGGATGATTTAAAGGAGTGTATCAGCTCTATTTTGGAGGGCGACATTTCCGTGCCGTGGGAACTGATTGTCGTCGATAATGGCTCGACCCGAGAGACGCAGGACTATTTGAATCATCTGTATGACACCCAGCATGACAGCATTAATCTCAAGATTGTGCGAAATGCGTATAACATGGGATTCGCCGCCGGAAACAATCAAGCCATTCCTCATGTAGAAGGGAAGTATACGTTGTTTTTAAATGATGATATTGTGATTACGTCTGGCTCGGTAGAAGCCTTGGCAGCCGTGTTAGAGGAGGACTCTCACCATATCTACGGAACGGTTGCCCCCCAGCTCCGGTACTTTGACGGTACGATTCAGCATACCTGTCGACGCCTCCCGACGCCTCAGTTGATGCTGAGTTACTATGTACGGATGAGCTGGGATGATTCGCACGTGTATGATCACGAGAAAAGCGGAGAGCGAGAGCAGGCAATGGCTGCGGCGCTTATGATTCGGACCGAACTTCTCAAGAGAATCGGAGGATTTAACGAGTCTCCCGGAATGTGGATTTTTTTTAACGATGTTGATCTTTCGAAAGAGGTGCAAGCGGCCGGGTATAAGGGATACTACACCGTGGCCCAATTTATGTATCATGGACACGGACAGAGTACGCAAAAATTTATGAAAATGAAGAAAGTGTGGCTGTGGCATCGGGGGTTGTTCGCGTATTTTGATAAATGGTATGTAGACAACACCTTCGAGAAACTGGTGCTCTCAGGCTTGGTGGGGATTAGTTTGGTTGGGTTAGCGACCAGGGAACAGCTCCGCAGACTTAAGGGATAATCTATGGACGTAGCCGTACATGCCTCACATCTTTGTCAGGAGCGGGAAGACGGAAATCAAACGTATATCAAAAAGCTTTTCGCCTCTCTCGCAGAAGTTGACGTTACGAATACCTACAACTTCTATTATAATAACCCCGCGTGTAAAAAAATTGAGGCCCCCAATTTTCGACATGTGCATCACGAAGCGCCGCTTGCGTGGACCCAACGCGTGTTTCTGTACATGACCTGGCGTTTCTTTATTACCCGGAGACGTTTCCGCTGAAAGATCGGTTTTTGCATCGATTGTACGTGCGGTGGGCGGTCCGTAAAAGTTCGCATATTATCGCCATTTCCGAGGCTACGAAGCAAGACATTGTTCGTAATTATGCCGTTGACCCCCAGCGTATTTCGGTGGTGTATCACGGTTTGGATAAAACGCGTTTTCGCATCCCTGAAGACAGCGATCAAGCCTCAATCGACACCGTGAAAGAAACGTACGGCATAACTAAGCCGTATATGCTGTATGTCGGTAACGTACAACCCCGCAAAAACATTACCAATCTGGTTCGGGCCTTTACCAAGCTCAAACGGGACGGATACCAGGATATACAGTTGGTTATCGCCGGAGCGCAGGCCTGGCGCGTGCAGGATATTTTCCAGGCGCTTGGCGAAGAGATCCGGCAGGATGATATTATTTTCACTGGGCGGTTTGCCGACGAAGAATTACCGCCCTTGTTGTGGGGAAGTAGCGGCTTTATTCTGCCGAGTTTTTATGAAGGCTTTGGGTTACCGGTTTTGGAAGCGCAGGCGTGCGGTGTACCCACGATTGTGGCGGACACGCCCAGTCTTACCGAAATCGCGGGAGAAGGAGCACTGGTCTGTGATCCTCATGACCCCGAGAGCATCCAAGAGACGATCCAACAGGTATGGAATAATCCCGATTTGGCTCGCGACCTTTCGACAAAAGGGCATAAAAATGCTACCATGTTTTCATGGCAGCGTTGTGCGCAACAAACGTTGCGCGTATTAATCAATGTCTATGAAATCTTCAAAGCCGTAAACGCGCGAAAGCGGTGAAGAGACGTCGGAAACGACAACGACGACGGATGATGAAAATCGCCGGAGGCGTTTTGATAGTGCTTGTACTTGTGGGCGGAGCAACGAGCGCGTTTTTTTTCCGTGAGGTGCACGATACGATGAACAGCGTAACCGAACAGCAGGCGTCTCTGGGGGACACGTTTTCGGCCATCTCTCCGTGGGCCAACTCTCCCTTAGATCAGACGGAGGGGCGTACGAATATTTTGATTTTAGGTATGCGCGGGCAGTACGACAATCACGGCGGCTTGCTGACCGATTCGATTATGATTATGTCGATTGATCGAGAACAGAAAACCGCTACGCTTATTTCTCTGCCGCGCGACATGTATGTCTCGGTCCCCGGGTACCAACAAAAGTATAAGCTGAATCGGCCTCACGCGCTCGGCGCCCAAGAAAACCCGCCGGTGGGCGTGGAAACGGCCATGCAGACGGTGGAATCGGTAACAGACACGCCGATTCATTACGGAGTTCGCATTGACTTTATCGCCTTTGAACGGATTGTGAACCAATTGAACGGCATAACCGTAAATGTCGAGAAACCGTTGGTGGATGACAATTACGGTGGGTTGCGCGTACCGGAGGGAGAAGTGGACATGAACGGTCAGCGTGCCCGCAAGTACGTACAATCTCGGCTTTCCACCAGCGATTTTGACCGTTCTCGACGCCAACGAGCGGTGGTCAAAGCCATCAAGCGAGAAATGGAACAACAGGGCGTATTTACGAACCCCCAGTTTGTGTTTAATCTGATGCAATCTTTGGAAGGAAATATGAAAACCACGATGAGCCCCCAAGAAATTAAGGAAGGATTACGCGTCGGCAAAGCACTCGATCTTCAGAACATGCAGACCAAAGGGTTTACGACGTCATCAGAGGTGCTCACCTCTTCGAAAGATGGACAGGGCCAGTATATTATCGTGCCAAAAGGAGGCTCGTATGATGCTCTTCAACAGACCATAGATCGTCTGTTAGCATCCTCGTAAGTAGGTGATGGCGTCGTCCATGAGTACCGAGAACCCTCAATTATCCATCAATCTCGTCTGTTTTAACGAAAAAGACCTTCTTCGCAATGCGTTGCGATATATCAAAAAGGCGCAGATTTCCATTCCGTACGAGGTAGTGGTGTTGGATAACAGCTCTCAAGATCAAGACGAGGTCATGGACATGGTCTCTGTAGAGTATCCGGAAGCCATCAGGCTTGCAGAAAAAACAAACACCGGATTTACGCAGGCGGTAAACACGTGCGCGCGGCATAGTAAAGGAACGTATCTCTTTAACATGAATCCCGATGTAGTGGTACTCCCTGGGCAACTAGAACAGATGGTTGCCTTTTTAAAAGAGCGTCCGAACGTGGGAATGATGGGGCCGAAACTGCTGAATTTCGATGGTACCGTCCAAGGGTCCGCCTTTCAGTTTACGACCCCGCAGATTGCGTTATATCGGCGTACCCCTCTGGGGCGATCTGCGTTTGCCAAGCGACGTATCCAAGAATTTTTGCTCCAAGACGGATGGGATTGGAATAGCGAGCGCAAGGTGGATTGGGTTCTCGGCGCGGCGGTGATGTATCGGCGTTCCGTCGCCGAAGAACTCGGGCATCTTGACGAGAATCTGTTCTTGTATTTTTCGGATACGGATTTTGCATGGCGTCTGTGGGAGAACGGATATATGGTGGTGTACTATCCGGAGGCTATGTTGTATCATTACTATCAGAAATCCAGCGGCGGCACGCTCTCTCTCTCGAGCCTATTTAACTTCGCCTTCCGCAAACATCTGCAAGACGGTGTGACCTTCTTTCGTAAGCATTTGGGAGATCCCAACCCCCGTCTCCAAAAGATGGCCGCTCTTAAGTAACCAACCTGCTGTATGAAACTATTCGTAAAGATTATCGTATTCTGTGCCGCGTTCGCCGGAGGTGTGTGGGCGAGTGACTATATTCCCGCCCAGTGGTGGGAGTTCAAATCGTGGCCTGCTGCGGCCGTGAGGTCTTCTCCCGAGATTTCTTCCCAAAAAATTGAGGAGGTATACAACGTGCTTGATCGGAATTACTTGTATACCGATGAGCTTTCCAAAACCGCCAGCCTGGAGAAGGGAGCTGCGAAAGGAATGGTGAACGCGCTCGATGATCCCTATACCACCTATTTTTCCGCGGAAAAATACGATACGTTCCAACAAAGCCTCAAGGGCAAGTTCGAGGGGATCGGCGCACGCATTGGTATCCGCAACGACCAACTGGTCATCATTAGTCCGTTGGAGGGTATGCCCGCCGAGAAGGCCGGTTTGCGTGCGGGAGATAAGATACTGCGAATTGATGAGACAACCACAGAGAATATGTCCGTGGATCGGGCGGTGACGCTTATTCGGGGCAAAAAGGGCACCGACGTTACGTTAACCATTAAGCGGGATGGAAGGCGCGAACCCAAAGAGATTACCATCACGCGGGGAAGTATTACCGTCCCGGACGTGAAGGGCAGTGTGAAACAGGGAGTAGCGCATGTGGAAATCACGCAGTTTAAATCGCAAACCGCTCAGCATGTAAGAAAGACGGTCTCTGAAGAACTGCAGAAGACAGACAACAACAAGCTTATTCTTGATTTGAGGAACAACGGCGGCGGTGTACTGCAAGCGGCTATCGGAACTGTCGGCCTCTTTGTTAAAGAAGATTCGGTGGCGGTTAAAGAGAAAAAACGCGGAGGAGAGGTTGAAGCGAAACGCACGAACCACAGTCCGCAATTCCAAGATGTACAAACCGTTGTCCTCGTCAATGAAGCATCGGCCAGTGCCGCGGAGATTGTAGCCGGAGGGCTTCGAGATCTTAAGGGAACCACGGTTCTTGGCCAACAAACCTTTGGCAAAGGATCGGTTCAGGAAATCAAGCAGCTTTCCGACGGCTCGGCTCTGAAAGTTACCATCGCGGAATGGTTAACTCCGAACGGCACCAACATCAACAAAGAAGGTCTTTCTCCGGATATCAGTGTGGAACGAACGAAAGAGGACATCAACGCCGGAGATGATCCGCAACTTCAGCGCGCGTTGGAGGAAGTGAAATAGAAATTAGTATCTAGTATTTAGTATTTGGTATTTAGAATGTGGAATTTGGTGATATACGGTTGTTGATTCGTAGCACGTAGCAAGTAGTAAGTAGCAAGAATAAACAGAAGCCGGAATCCTGAAGCCCGAAGCCGGAAAAAGTAGCATGTAGCAGGTAGTGAGTAGCAAGGAAATAGTATTTAGTAGTTAGAATATAGTATTTGGAATAAAAGATATACGGTTGATACATGCGCCTGGCGGCGCGATATATAAGCCTTACGGCTTGATATACAGTAGATGTACCGTTGATATATAGTTGTGCTTTGCTACTGGCACGTGACTATGTAGGTGTACCTTGCTGTGTTTTTCTCCTTTTCTAAAGGAGGAAAAGCCCGAAGGGAAAGGAGGATTTGGATCTATTTTCAGAGGGAGACTACAGTAATTAGACCTGTTTTGAAGGATATGATACCTTACGTAATATACTCCAACATATACAAATACTCATGCTCAAACATTCCAAAGCCTTCACTCTTTTAGAAATTTTACTCGTGGTAGCCGCAATCGGCATATTAGCGGCGATTGTCATCGTGGCGATCAACCCGCAAAGGCAATTGGGGAAGGTGCGCGACGCCGAACGGCAGAGTGAGGTGGGCACGCTCAAGGACGGAATCGAGCAGTATTCCCTAGACCAGAATGGGCAGTATCCGTCGGGGATAGAGGTGAACACGTATAAAGAAGTATGTGATACGGAAGCGGTTGCCCCGAGTAACTGTCCGGATTATTACGTAGATTTATCAGGGTTGGTGCCTGACCAACTGGCCGCCATACCGCGCGATCCGCAGGCGTCAGACACCAATGAAGATACCGGGTATGAAGTGGGCAAAGACGAAAACGATAATATAGCGGTCAAAGCTTCAAACACCGAGGTAGACAATTCTGTGAAGCGAGCGGGGACGACGTTATCGGTGGGATATAGTCTTTCGAGCGCTTCGTACGATAACCAAAGCTTGGACGTGTTCGGAGAGGGTGGACCCAAGGGTGTGACGTTTGGAGGGAATGGAACCAAAATATTTGTGGTGGGAAGTGACAACGAGAACGTGTATAGCTATAATCTGTCGACGGCGTATGATATTAGCACGGCGAGTTATAATCAAAAGTTTGACGTATCCGGAGAGGGGACTCACCCTCGGGGTGTAACGTTTAACGGAAACGGAACCAAGATGTTTTTGGTGGGAAATGACAACGATAACGTGTATAGTTACGATTTGTCGACAGCGTATGATCTTGGGAGTGCGAGTTACAACCAAAGCTTTGATGTATCCGGACAAGATGGTGATCCTACGGGCATGGCGTTCAACGGAGATGGAAGCAAAATGTTTGTTATGGGATACAATAGTAATAGCGTGTATAGCTACAATCTGTCGACAGCGTATGATCTTGGAAGTGCGAGTTATAACCAGAGCTTTGATGTGTCCGGAGAGGATAATAACCCTACGGGCATGGCGTTCAACGGCGACGGAACCAAGATGTTTGTGGCGGGAAAGAATAACGAAAACGTGTATAGCTACGATTTGAGTACGGCGTATGATATCAGCACGGCGAGTTATACTCAAAGCTTTGACGTGTACGGAGAGGATGGAAATCCTATGGGCATGACGTTCAACGGCGACGGGACCAAAATGTTTGTGGTAGGACAGGATACCGATAATGTCTACAGTTACGATGTGTCGACGGCGTATGATATCAGTACGGCAAGTTATAATCAGACGTTTGACCTTACCGGAGCTAGGCTACCTACAGGCGTGACGTTCAACGGCGACGGAACAAAGATGTTTGTGGCGGGAGCACAAAACGGAAACGTGTATAGTTATGATTTGTCTACGGCGTATGATCTCAGTACGGCGAGTTATAATCAAACGTTTGACGTTTCCACAGAGGATAGTAATGCTCGGGACGTAAGGTTCAACGGCGATGGAACGAAAATGTTTGTGGTGGGACGCAATAGCAATACTGTCTACAGTTACGATTTATCGACCGCGTATGATCTTGGGAGTGCGAGTTATGATCAAAACTTTGATGTGTCCGGAGAGGATAATGACCCTTTAGGCGTTACGTTCAATGGAGATGGAACGAAGATGTTTATCATAGGAAATTCGAATAGTAGAGTGTATCGGTATAGCACGACGGGAGAGAAGTAGAAACCATATGAGAAGCCCGAAGCCGGAAGCCAGAGAGTTTTGATATACGATGGATATATGCGCCTGGCGGCGCGATATATAAGCCTTACGGCTTGATATACGGTTGTTGATTCGTGGCAGGTAGCAAGTAGTAAGTAGCAAGTGTTTGGATATAAAGTGTGTCTTCCTCTTTTTAAAGAGAAAAGTAAAAACCTTCGGTTCGAAATGTCACGGTCACTCAAAAAACATCCTGTTTTTTACGGCTTTCTGTCGAAAGCCTATTTTCAGAGGATTGCCGTTAGCTACTTTCTTTCTGGCGTTGAGCAGGGAAACACACCCGTAATATTGACGGTATATCAATTTATATCCACTGTATATCGTGCTCGAAGAGCACATGTATCGTGTCCGCAGGACACATATATCTACGGTATATCTTCCATTCCAAATACCAAATACTAACTACTAAATACTATTTCCTTGCTACGCGCTACGTGCTACTGTAATTCTGCGGAT
>PXOY01000003.1:6045-6831 GCA_003021915.1 Parcubacteria group bacterium SW_4_49_11 | reverse complement strand
GTGGGGCGTGTTGGATTGCGGGAGCGATCCGATAAAATTGTCCCACTCCAGACCGAATTGCTCGGCGCTGTGAGAGTGAAGCGCGGCGAGTTCCCTCCCCAATTGTTCATCGCCTCCTCGTTCACCTTCTATCGCTTCGGTAACAAGATACGCAGACCCCGCTTCTTCTCCCCAGGCGTACACTTCAGGCACGCTGATTTCTCCGGCCTCCGCCAAAAGCATGAGACCATGTACTTCCGCTTCGATCATGTCGCGTCGCTCGTTGCTGTCCCACTTCACAAAAAACGTGCCCTTCTCGGTCTCGGCGAGGACGGACTTGCTAATACATCCACCTCCCACCGGGCGCACCTTCAGAGAAGATACGTTACATTCGTTCTGGATGCGTTCGTGGAGGTCTGGGGGAATATTAGGCATAACACGGAGTTTCTAAGTCGTGTTCCGTGACGAGCGTGGCCAAGAATTCGTCTATACTGCGATTGAGCACTTCGTAGGTGTATTCAAACCCTTCCTCGGCGTAGAAATACGGATCGGGAATATCCGGATACGCCTCATCTGTTTCGGTGTCAAAGGCGCGGATTAGATACACATTATCCGGCGAATCCGCGAGCGAACGCACATCTTCCTCATTTGACCGGTCCATAACCAACACGTAGTCAAACGTTTCTAAATCTTGGGGTGTGACGGGACGCGCCTGAATCCCCGAGACCTCAAACTCGTGCTTGTGGGCTATGGCTTGCGTGCGCGGATCAACTTCTTGACCTTCGGTGTGTCCGGACACACCGGCCG
>PXOY01000003.1:0-5828 GCA_003021915.1 Parcubacteria group bacterium SW_4_49_11 | reverse complement strand
CCACCGTATATCGAGCCGACAGGCTCATATATCAACCATATATCTATTCATATCGGCTTCAGGCTTCTCCTACTACAACTATTCTAAATACCAAATACTATATACTAAATTCTAACTATGCGTATCTTCTGTGGCGATTTTGGCCTGTAAATGCTCAACCGCCTCGGTACGCATGCTCATCTCCTGTTTTTCTTCGGGTTCCATCTCAGCGATGGTGCGCTCGTAGCCGTCCGGTTGGAAGAGAACGTCCCAGCCGAAACCGTTTGCTCCGCGCGCCGGAACAATAGAGCCTCGGAGATCAGCTTCGACAAACAGCCGCGTGCCGTCCGTAGCTTGATAGCCAATGGTGGTCTTGGCGGTAGCAGTATATGATCCTAAGCACTCGGTCATCTGATACATCCCCTCCACGCCCACGGTTTTTAGGAACCACTTCACCAACGGACCGGGCAGACCATTCATCGCGTCTATATAGAGTGACGTGTCTTCCACCATCACGGTGTATTCGGTTCCCGCCGCGTCCAGTTTCGCTTCAATAATCGCTTGGGGGTCAATGTCTTGAATTTCCGGCAAATCAACTTCCCATCCCTCGATCTGAGGCATTACGGCCTGTACTTCCGAGAGTTTGTTCTGATTGCCGGTTACGAAGTAAATGCTCATAGATGCTGGTATTATACGTTCTGTTCTGGGTCGGACTCCTTGGAAAGCCATTCCAACGCTGGTAATGTTCCGTCTTGAATGTAGCGAAGAAGCGCTCCGCCGCCTGTCGAGACAAAATCGAACTCTCCTCTATCCCCCCACCGCTCAATACTGTACGCTGTTTCTCCGCCACCTGCTACCGCGTAACAATCTTCATTGGCCATGATCGTGTTCATAATTTGCTTGGTTCCGTGATCAAACGGAGACTCTTCTATTTTGCCCATAGGTCCGTTCCAAAACACACAGGACGCTTTGCGGATAATACTCTGAAATTTTTCAATGGTTTCTTCGCCGATGTCCAAGCGTTCCTCGTCGGCAAAATCCGTCGGCAAATAGATGTTCGAGCCGGGCTCGCGGGTGTTCCGATCAAGATACGTGTTGCCCACTAAGCCTCCAACCAAGACATAGTCAAAGCGCTCAGCAAAAAACGACACGAGCGGCAACTTGGTCTCAACCTTCGCTCCCCCCATGATTGCCACGGACGGAGACGGCGGCTCTTCTAAGACGCGATCGAGCGTGTGCACTTCTTCCTTAACCAACAACCCCGCGTACGAGGGCACAAACTGAGTAATAGCCGCTAAGGAAGCGTGTTCTCGATGGGACGTGGCGAACGCGTTATTGACGTACCGCTTGCCGTATCCCGCCCACGCGTCAGCCAATTGATCACTATTGTTCGTCTCTCCCGGCGCAAACCGCGTGTTCTCAAGCATCAGAATTTCTCCTTCCGTCATCTCCTGTACGTGATTATCGAGTTCGTCTCCATACACGTTTGAAGTAAACGAGACGTCACGCTTCATCTGGTGGCCTAATTCTTGAGCAATGTGGCGCAGAGTAAGTTTGGAAACGGGCTTTCCCTCCGGCTTCCCGAGATGTGCCAACAGAATAACCTTGGCTCCACGCTCGGCTAGATAGGCGATCGTCGGTATACTTCGCTCAATCCGAAACGTACTCTGAGGAACGCCATACTCGTCCACCGGCTCATTCACATCCACGCGCACCAAGACGGGCGTATTTTTCCATGTCGTATCAGGCACGTTGTCAACGTAAGTCATAGAGGTTTTGAAACATTTGATCGTAGTATAGCACACGCTTCCATTCCATAGAAAGAGACTTTGCGCTCCCGCGCATGTGAGCTATAATGAATATAAGAGTCCAACAACTTACGTTCATGCCGACTTACAAACAAACAGATCGCCCCGCGTTTCACGAGCGCGTACGCCAACGGGACGAAATCGATAAAAATATCACCCATCTTCATCGCAAGGAAGAAGAGAAATATGTGAAAGCCCGGGCCCGAAAATACGGGATCCGCTACATTAACTTGCGTCTCGTCACCATCAGTGAAGAGGCCATCCAACTCATCCCGGAAGAGCAAGCGCGCGAAGCGGAGATGGTCGTCTTCCGGGCCTCGGGCGATCATCTCAAGGTGGCGATTCATGACCACAAAAATGAGTTGATGAAACGGATTCTCAAACGCCTCAAATCGAAGGGGTATAACACGGAGGTGTTCTATGTGTCTCGCCAAAGCCTTGAAAAAGCGTTTCGCGTGTATGCGACCATTCAAGAAGAAGCTCATGTCGTGGAAGAATATCTCGATGTTCCGCAGCAGCTCGTCAAGGACATCGATCAAGATACGGCGAGTCTCACCGATATCGCCAATCGTCTGGATAAAGTTTCCACAACCGAGCTCATCGAGTACCTCATGGCGGGTGCCATCGCCATGGGCGCCTCTGACCTTCATATCGAACCGCGCGAGAACTCCGCGCGCCTGCGCTACCGAATTGATGGAACCCTTCAGGATGTTATGTTCTTAAATCCGGACATGTACGGACACATCAATTCCCGCGTCAAAAATTTGGCTTCTCTGAAGCTCAACGTTACCTCCACCGCCCAGGATGGTCGGTTCACCATCCGCGTTAACAGCCAAGAAGAGACAGAGCGTGAAATTGATGTACGCGCCTCCTTTTTACCGGGAGAGACCGGAGAATTCATTGTTCTCCGCCTCCTCAATCTGGACATCCATTCGCTCGACATCCACTCCTTTGAGATGCGCGACGTGTTTTTAAGTACGTTTTTGGAAGAGCTCAATCGCACGGAAGGCATGATTATTCTCTCAGGACCCACGGGTTCCGGAAAAACCACGACGCTCTACGCCTTTCTCAAGCATCTCAACACGTCAGAGAGTAATACCATAACGATTGAGAATCCGATTGAATACCGACTCTCCAACGTCAACCAAACTCAGGTGGATCAAGACAGCGGCTATAACTTCGCGAGCGGATTAAAATCGATCGTGCGTCAGGATCCGGACATTATCATGGTCGGAGAAATTCGCAATGAAAAAACCGCGAATATCGCGATTAACGCCGGGCTCACCGGTCACTTGGTCTTCTCTACGCTGCACACGAATGACGCGATCGGTATTGTCTCGCGTCTGGAAGAATTGAAGGTAAAGCCCAATCTCATTGCGGCGGGTATGAATCTCTACGTGGCACAACGGCTCGTCAGACGTCTGTGTGACTGCAAAGAAGCCTACACTCCGTCCGAAGAAACAGTCGAAAAACTGGAACACGCCCTTGCGGTTATTTCTCCTCGCGCACAAGTGGAGGTCCCCAAGCACATTGACAAATTATATCGGGCGAACGGCTGTCAGAAATGTATGGGCCTTGGGTACCAAGGACGATTCGCGTTGTTTGAGATGTTTCAGAAAGATGACGAAATGGTCAAGTTGATCGAGGAAAATGCCTCCGAATTCGACCTGTTTCGGAAGGCGATTGAGAAAGGCATGCTCACCCTGTTTCAGGACGGGATCCTGCATGCGATTAATGGGGAAACGTCTGTAGACGAGGTAGAGTCTGTTGCCGGAGATACACAATATATTGAGGACCTTTACGAGGAGACACTTGACGCGGCCTTGAGTCGCGGCATTCGCGTCACTGACGAGCTGCGAGAGCGAGTAGCGAATGAACGACTGGACCAGGTTGTCAAAAAGGCGCCGATCCAGAAAATTTTAGAGCTCTCGGTAACCGAGGCCATGCGCCGTAAAGCAAGCGACATCCACCTCGAACCCACTTCGAACTCTCTGGTGGTACGCTTTCGTATCAACGGGGTCCTGAAAACCATGTACGAACTTCCGCATAGCGCCTACCCCAAAATCCTCAAAGAAGTCAAAATTCTCGCGGGACTTGAGCTCGAAGAAACGTCCGGTGTGCAGGAGGGCCGCTTCAGCATCTTTGACAAACAGACCGTGGATACGCGTGTCTCCATTGTGCCGGGCGGATACGGCCAAACCATTGTCCTTCGCCTGCTTCATATGAAGATCGAGGAAATGTCCCTCGCGGATCTCGGTATGCCCCAACGCGACATACAGCCGCTTCAAGAAAAATTAAAGCTTCCCGAAGGCCTTATCTTGGCGACCGGTCCCACCAGTTCCGGAAAAACCACCACCCTGTATGTTGTGCTTCAGAAAATCAATACCCCGGGAAATAAAACCATCACCATCGAAAATCCGATCGAGTACCGACTGGATGGCATCCTTCAGACCACGATTGATGAGTCCGAAGGCTATTCTTTCTCGGAAGCACTTCAATCACTCTTGAGGCAAAATCCCAATGTTTTGATGGTCGGTGAAATTCGTAACGAAGAAACCGCTCACACCGCTATGCAAGCGGCAAATACCGGTCACATGCTGTTTTCCACGCTCCATACCAACGACGCCATTTCCACCGTGCAACGTCTCCACGAACTGGGCGTAGACTACACCGAGGTCTCCAATTCTCTGCACGCCAGTGTGGCGCAACGGTTGGTACGCACCCTCTGTGACTCCCGCAAACAAGAACGAGAACTCACCGACGAAGACAAACAAACACTCAAGAAACACTTACCCGCGCGTTTCCATGACCAAATTCCGGACACAGTATACGAAGCGCAATCTACAGAAGACTGTCCGTCGGGGTATGAAGGTGTGACCGCTATTTTCGAAGCGTTTATAGTCAATGATCGCCTGCGCAAAGCTATCGCCAACTATACGGATCGAAACTCTCTGGAAAACCTCGCCGTCGAAGAAGGGATGACCACCTTGAAGGCAGCTGGTATTCTGAAGGTGCTTCAAGGAAAAACCGATTTCGCCGAGCTCGAACGCGTACTCGGAACATCACCGTTAACGGATTAGCTATGCGAACGTACTATCCCACCGGCGAAGAAGAGCTCTCCCCCATCGCCCACGAACTGGCCGCCCAAGCCGAGAAAAACGCTGGAGAGTCGGCCCAGATTATAACGCTTTCGGGCGAATTAGGGAGCGGTAAAACCTCTTTTGTGAAGGCGTTTGCCGCAGTCATGGGCATCACCGAACAGATCACCAGCCCGACCTTCACCCTTATGCATTCCTTTCCGTTGACCGATTCGGTGTACCAGACGCTGTATCATCTGGATCTCTACCGCCTGTCGCATCATAGTGAGACACAAGAGATGGGCGTTCAAGAACTGCTGCGAGACTCCTCCCTCCTCATCCTCATCGAGTGGCCGGAACGAATTGAACCCCTGCTGGAAGCGTATCCGCACACCGCCCTGTACTTCTCTCACCTTGCTCCTGACAGACGTCAGATAGATATTGTCTCTGTACAAGAATAAGATTAAGGCTTATGTTTGATTGCATTACTATTGGAGACGCCACCTTGGATCGGTTCCTGCTTCTCTCAGAAATTGAGGTGCGTCCACCTTCCCACGAAGGACAACGCCGCCAGCTATGTACCGAACTGGGCGCGAAAGTCCCCGTCAGTGATCTTCATGAAGACATCGGCGGAAACGCGTGTAACGTCGCCTTCGGCCTCGACTGCTTGGGCCGCTCCACCGCCTTGTATACCTCGTTAGGCTCGGACTATAACGGGCGCCGCGTTCGTGAACGCCTGGATGACAGTACCGTAGATCAACGTTTCATTTCGGTTAACCCTGAAGAGCGTACCAACTCCGCGACCATCTTAAGCTTTAATAACGAACGGTCCATTTTCAGTTATAAATCTCCCAGTACGTACGTCAAACATGCCATCTCAGACACGCGCTGGATTTATCTCACCTCTCTCGGAGAAGGCTGTGAGGAATTAATCACGCATACCCGCAACGTGTGCGAAGAGAGT
>PXOY01000002.1 GCA_003021915.1 Parcubacteria group bacterium SW_4_49_11 | reverse complement strand
CCTCGTCCGGGTTCTGACAAAGTTCCTGTCTCCGTTCCCTAAATGGGGCTAAAAAGGTCTGTAACGAAGCGAGCAAACGTTCTTTGGACTCTTTATAGGAGAGCCCTCCTTCGCGATATCCGCGCTCGATTTCGGCCAATTCCTCCGCGGGAGTGACGTGTTTGTGAAGCGCGAACACATTGCACTCTTCGGGATCTTTCGGCTCTTCGGGCCGTTTGGAATCGGTCACAATGGCCATAACCTGCTTTTTCAGCGTCTCTTCATCGGCAAAGATTTCAATTGTATTCGCGTACGACTTACTCATTTTCCGCCCGTCCGTGCCGGGTAACGTACCCGTCTGTTCGGGAATAACCGGCTCCGGAAGGGTCAAAATATCTTCTCCGGTAAACCGATTTACTTCTGCGGCAAGGTCTCGGGCGATTTCTAAATGTTGCTTTTGATCCTCACCGACCGGCACATGCGTAGAACGATATAACAGAATATCCGCCGCCATCAGGACGGGGTAATCAAACAGCCCCACATTCGGCTCTTCACCTGCAGCCACGGCGTCTTTGTAGGCGTGCGCCCGCTCCAAACGCGCCACACTCGTAATATTATTCAGAATCCAGGTGAGTTCGGTTACCTTCGGGACATCAGACTGCAAAAAGAGCACCGTATGCTCCGGATCAATTCCCATCGCCACATAATCGATAATGATTTCTTCGGTCATGGACTGCAAATGCTCTCCGCTCGGCCGTGAGGTGAGCGCGTGATAGTTCGCAATAAACAAAAACGTCTGATCAAACGCGTGCGCTTCCCGTAACTCCCGAAACGGCTTTACCGCCCCGAAATAGTTTCCCAAATGGACCGATCCGGACGGTTTGATCCCTGTCAGTAAACGTTGGTGTGCCATAGATTCTCGTAGTTAGCCAATCTGAGCGCGTCGTTTGATATTGCGCGCGACCACTTCTTTCTTCGTACCATACTTGAGACGTGAGAGTTCGACAAGAGCCTCTTTGAGTTGCGTGTTTCCGGTGCCCGCGAACACAATCTCCAGATTAAAGGGTTTACTCGTCTCTCCCTCAATCATCAGCGCCACAACTGCGTGCAGATTATCAAGTCTCACGAGATCATAGGCCTGAAATTGCGGTTGCACCTTGTTCTCGAGATACGCCGCATCGTCGGTCCCCACGCGCAGAATGATCGATGTCCCCACATTTCCGAACACGGCGTTTCGAATCGGTTCGTCCAGCTGACCGATGAACTGGTGCGCGATGGTCAGATTTAAGCGGTACTTGCGCGCTTCCGACAGAATGGTGGAGATACTTTCGGTGGTGAAGTTCTGGAACTCATCAAGATACAGATAAAAATCTTTACGCTCCTCTTGGGGCATCGCGTTGCGTCGGAACGCCGCCATCTGCAATTTGGAGACGATAAGCATACCCAAGAGACTGCTGTTAATTTCACCGAGACCACCCTTCGAGAGGTTGCAAATCAGAATCTGTCGCTCGTTCATGATGGAGTCAAAGTTGAACGAAGACTCTTTCTGCCCGATAATGTTGCGAATCATCTCGTTCTCAATAAAGCGTCCGAGCTTGCTCAACAGATATCCGATAATATCGCCCGCCTGCTGGCCGGTTTGAGACTTCGGAAACTCGTTTTCCCAAAAGTCGCGCACCATGGGGTCCTCAACATTCTTTAACACTTCTTTGCGGAATTCCTCGTCGGTAAAGAGGCGCGGAATTTCGGTGATGGTTCCGGGGTTTTCAGAATCAGCCATCAACGCCAGCATAGCGTTGCGCATGTTGTGCTCGAAAATGGGCCCGATCATGCTCGGATCCGAGACAAGCTTATAGAAAATGGAAATCATCTCCTGCGTGATAAAGTCCTTTTCTTCGGGGGTCCGTGCTTCCAAAATATTGAGCCCGAGCGGTCGAGCGCTGTCTTGCGGATTAAAGTACACCAACTCTTCGGCCCGCTCTTTGGGTACCAACGAGAGGACTTCTTCGGCTAAATCTCCATTCGGATCAAGAAGCGCCACCCCTTCTCCGTTCGCGAGGTCTTGTTCGATCATTTTCTTTAAGAGCGCGCTTTTTCCGGTTCCCGTCTGTCCGATGACGTACGTGTGTCGACGTCTATCCGCCTGTTGAAGCTTCACTTCCGTCTGCTCTCCCCGATACGTATTTTTTCCGATCATGAGTCCTTGGTCTGGCACATTGGAGGGCGGATGGGCGCGCTTGAACTTCATCCACCGAATCTTGGGGGTCTCCAAGAACGGCGTAGGCAAATGATACAGCGTGGTAAGCTCTTCCGTATTCAAGCGCATGGTTTGCCGCGGTTGAAACACGCGGAACAGAAACCGATATACAAAGAGCGGCAGCCGTCTGGGCGGAACGCGCCGAAACGAGATACGATTCTCTTCGGATGATTGGAATTGAGCGAATGCCCCCTCGATCTCTTCGCGCAATTGAGCAGCGCGCGACTCTTCATGTGCCACCGCGAGAACACGCAAATTTACCTTAAACGCCGGTTTCGACGTTTTCGCGTCAATCGCTTGCATCAACTCTTCCTGCTTGGGAGAGAGAGAGGCAGGAGTTTGCTCTTTTTGAGAAGATTGTTTGATATGCGTCACAAACTGCATCCATCCCGTCCGTTTGCGCGCTTGGTCGTACGAATATCCGTCCTGCATCTCTTGGACGATTCGTTTGGCCCGCGTACCCCACGTTCCCGAAATCGGTTTGATAAGGAGCTGAATGCCGGCACTTTCATCCCGTTGAATTTTGGACAAGGCGGACGTAATCTGATTCAGCGGATCAGACTCAAACGAAGTGTAGGTCCGCAGAGGAAGCTCATCCGAACGCGCGGTATCGCCTTTCGAAGCGGAAATATGCGCTTCGGAATCAAACGTTTCGTAATCAGTAACATCCTCGATTTCCGCTCCCGGATATTGGCCATGAATCTGTTTTTCAAGGATGGACACGTAATCTCGCGGTACCCCTAAGAAAAACTGAATTTCGTCCGTGTCCGCCGGATTGACGATCTCAAGCGAAATATGCGGATCGGGGCGGAACGAAGTGCCTGGGCGCCTGACCGAGGTGAAAGACGCGTACAGCTGTTCCATGACGGCAATCAGTTGGGTGGGATCTTGCTGAGTGCCCTCGTTTTTCGATTGATACTGCGGCAGAACAATCCGATAGACGCGCAATCGTAAGCCTTGCCGAATACCGCGCTGAAACACAAACGGCTTGAGGAGCGCCACGTACAACACGCCACTCCCCACCAATAAAAGGGCAATACCGAGGAATAACACCAAAGATGCCATACCTTAATATTCGCGTACCGAGGAAACAAGCCCCGCTTGGGCCAATTCTTCGTGCCGTTCTCGCAACATGGTCTCAAACGCGTCCAGATTATCGTAATCTTTCAGAACCAAAAACGCGTCTACCACTTCCACCATGCGTTTCTCTTTGTGAAGTACGATATTGAATGCCTTGTCCACTCGCTCTTCCGACGGGATATCTGCCAGCCAGGCATAGACTCCGCGTCTGCCATCTTGCTCTGGGGGAGTCGTGGGCGCTTCTTCCCCTTCCGGATGTTCTCGTCGTTCCTGGATATAATCTCGCACCTCTTCCAGTTCAGGAGCGTCCTCTTCTGTACTCTCCGCTCCTTCCTCAGCGCGCGTCTCCTCTTGTTCGGGAGTTTCCGGAGAATGCTCTTTTTCCCGCTCGGAGTGTTCGGAAAACGGTTCTTGTTCGGTCTGTAGTTTGGTTTCGGGCATATGGTATTCGCCTACACTTAGATATATTGTATCAGGCCTGCGGTTTGTAAGTCCACTCGATTTACCACGGTCACTGAAAAAACCTTCTGTTTTCCTCCTTTTTAAAGGAGGAAAGACCCGTTAGGGAATGGAGGTTACCGTATTATATAGCATTTTGATAAGAAATAAGTAACTTTTGCAAGGTATTCTATAGTACCATCTCAAAATTAGAATACTTCGTGACGAGAACTCAACCGCCCCTTCGGGGCACCTCCTCTTTAAAAAGAGGATGACACAATAGGTTTTCTCTGTATGGGAGCTATATTGCACGCTGGTTTCGATACACTTGTAAATAAAGTAGGTTGTTTTGTTTACATACCGGGTAACTTGTAAACAAACTTGCCGACTTTGTTTACATCTCAACCGTATATCTACGGTATATCGCGCCGTAAGGCGCATGTATCAACCGTATATCACCAAATACTAAATTCTATATTCTAACTACTAAATACTATTTATAATACACGCGATTTTTAATACGAAGATCAATGTACTCCAGTTTTTTTCGTTTCTCAGACGGTAGTCGCTCTGTAAAGATTGTGGGCAGTACGCGAATTTGATGACGCACCGGCGTTAAGCTATCGAATTTGAGATAATATCCTTCCTCGACATGTACATGCACAATCTGAATTTGATCTTCAAACGTGGCGTCAATGACAAATTTACTCACTGACAGATCCACAAACTCGTCAAGTTGTGTTTTAATCGTTCGTAACCAGCGCGCTTCACGTCCCGACAGGACGCGCTCACCGAGTCCCACCTCCTCGCTTCCTACCAATTTCGGATTGGTTACGTCACTCTTTGGCACGCGCTTAATCGCTCGACCGTTTTCTCCGATTTGGTAACAGCGCGCGTGACACTGCGTGGCGATAGTGGTCCGCTCCGTTATCTCAACCGTCAGCGTGGCAGGAGGGGTCCGAGAAATATCGACTGTCTTTATGAGCGGAAATTCTTCTTTTACTTGGCGCTGCAGACGCCCCACAGGCACAAACGTAATAGCTCGCGATTGAAGAATGTTCCAACGTTTGTCCCCTAAATTCCTCAGAATATAGTCTCGCAGTTGGTTGGTCCGAACGCGTTTATCACCTTCAATCTTCACCGTTGAGACATGTACGTATTCCCACCGATTCAATCCGTATACTCCGCCTACGGCCAGCATGACCAAAACCACCAAAAGCATCACCCTCCTTAACCTCGGACGTGCTTTGCGTTGAGGGGTGCTTTTCTTTGTCTGTCGTTTCTTGGATGTCTTGCGGGTGTTTCGTCGTTTTTTTCGTTTTTGAGAGGCCATGCCGCCTGCTATTATTTACAGAGTTCGGAGAGTTCTCGTCCCGAATCTTTCGCGCGTTTTTGGGTGGCGAAATACACCCGATTTTCTTTATGAATCCGCTCGTATGCGCTACAGTCTAACGGATAATATTTTTCTCCGTTACGACTGGCCACGAATTTGCGCTTCGCGCCAGACTCTTGAGACTCTGAATCTTTCGTGCGCGTCTCTTGCGTCCCCTGCGCGGGTATATTCTTAACCACGATCTCGGAGGTGTTCTGTTCTTCGGCCCATAACCGTCCAAGGACAGACCCCAGAAAGAGAACAGTGAGCATCATCAGTGCTATCCATATACGTGCCATCCATTCCATATCTTGACAGATCTTTACGTGCTTTTTAAAATTGTATCATGACTTAGCTAATATAAGCTCTATATGGCGAAGAGTAAAGCAGGAGGCTCAACGCGGCTTGGAAGAGATTCACAGCCCAAATATCTCGGCGTGAAACGCTTTGACGGCGAAGCGGTTGACATCGGTTACGTTTTGGTTTGTCAACGCGGGAGTCGGTTCCGCGCCGGCAAAAACGTCCGCATGGGACATGATAACACGTTATACGCGGTTTTCCCGGGATACGTCAAGTTCACGCGTCAACGCAAACGCGCCTTCACCGGCAAAGAGCACACCATCACCAAGGTAAATGTGTATCCGCAGAATTACAGTAGCACGTAGCGCGTAGCAAGGAAATAGTATTTAGTAGTTAGTATTTGGTATTTGGAATGGAAGATATACCGTAGATATATGT
>PXOY01000001.1 GCA_003021915.1 Parcubacteria group bacterium SW_4_49_11 | reverse complement strand
TGTTCGCCTTCTTATCGAGCTTGGGCGGCCTCATCGCGGCTTCTGTCTTCGAGTTACCGGCCGGCGCTATTATTATCCTTCTTGCCGCGGCGTTATTTTTGGTTAGTGTAGGAATTCGTTACGTTTTAAAACTCCGGACCGCAAAGCGAGGTTTTTCCCACAGAGATACGGTCAGTTAACGGAGATAACGCTCTCTAAAGCTCTATCTCAAAAATCCTTTATTACCTATCAAAATGTTGTATAATAAGGTAACCTCCATTCCCTAACGGGTGTTTCCTCCTTGAAAGGAGGAAAACAGGTTGTGTCTTCCTCTTTTTCAAATTACAACGGTCACTTAAAAAACATGTGGTGTTTTTTACTGCTTTCTTACGAAAGCCTATTTTCAGAGGACTGCCGTTAGCTACTTTCTTTTTGGCGTTGAACAACTATATATCCATCGTATATCAAATTTTGCTGGCTTCCGGCTTCGGGATTCCGGCTTCTGTTTTACAAAATTCTATATTCTAACTATCAAATTCCTCATATACTGCCTGTGTTTCTTGGGCCATTCGCTCCCACGTAAATTTTTGAGCGCGCTCCATCCCCTGGCATGCGTATTGATTATGGAGTTTCGAATCAGTACAAAACCAGAAAAGCTTGTTGGCTACTGCCTCCGTATCTTCGGGATCAACAATGTCGCCCGCCTCACCGATAATCTCAGGGAGACAGGACCGATTGGAACCGAGTACCGGGATGCCAAAACTCATGGCCTCCACAAACGGAATGCCGAATCCTTCAAACAGAGACAAAGAGACGAAGAGTTCGGCGTGAGCATATAACCGATACTTTTCCGCTTCCGAGACATGGCCGGTTTTGAGGACATAGTCAGAGAGATTCTCTTGTATGATGACGGTATCAATCTCTGTGTCGTAATTGACACCTTCTCCACCGGCGATTACGCAGAGCGGGGCGTTGTTTGGATTTTCAAATCGGCTTAAGAACGACGCGTACGCCCGCAATAACTGAGGTACGTTTTTGCGCGGTTGGAGACTGGATCGATATCGGCCGCTAAGGATCGGTCAGCGGGATCAATGTAGCCGCCATTGTAGATAGTCGTCACCTTGCCATGGGAAGCGGGATACAAACGCTCGATTTGTTCCTTGGAATGATGAGATACGGTAAGCACATGATCGGCGCTTCGCACACTCTTCGGCATACACATATTCAGCAAAAGACGGTCCTTGAACGGTACGGAGGCCGGTAATACTTTCCACGAAACATCATGAATGGTGGTAATCAGGGTCATGTCTCGGATGTAGAGCGGCGTAATGTACTGCACATGTAACAGATCGAGATTGTATGCTCGGGCGTAGCGCGGAAGGCGGACAAACATCCAAACTGCGCGGTGTGCGGGAGGAATAACCACGACCTGCATGTTCGCGGGAAGATGCTGGATAAGCTCGTAGGTGGGGATCTCTTCATCGTCGGTGAAGAGAACAAACATGTGCTCTTCTCCACTCCGAGCCAGATTGCGAATCAGTTGGGTGGTGTACACTTCATCCCCTGTCCCCCGTTTGCCGATACTTCTGATGTCAATGCCGATGCGCATAGCTTATGGATATTGTACGATCATCTTATGTGTAGTATATCATAAATTTCGATTTATCTACGGGGCACTTAAAAACCTTCTGTTTTCCTCCTTTTTAAAGGAGGAAATACCCGTTAGGGAATGGAGGTTTCGTTAAACACTGCTTCTGACGAGAACTCCATCCCCCTTCGGGGCCCTTCCTCTTTAAAAAGAGGAAGACACATCTTATCTCCAAGCACTTGCTACCTGCTACGAGCTACTTGCTACTGCAATTCTCTGGCTTCCGGCTTCAGGATTCAGGCTTCTCTTTTCTTACTCAAACCCGCGATTCTTCTTATACCACTGCAGCATATGCTTGGTGACCGGCACGGCAGTGGTGCCGCTGTCTTCCCCTTCCGGTACCAACACGGTTACGACAATCTGCGGGTTATCGTACGGACCGTAGGCGGTAAACCAAGAGTTGTTGCGCTCGTTACTGGTTTGAGCTGTTCCACTTTTGGCCGCGGCCTTAAACGAAAGGTCCTGGAGTTCATCTCCGGTCCCGTTGGTTACGCCCTGGCGCATGCCTTCCTGCACTACCTGCAAGTCTTGGGGATTTAACAGATCGTTGTGTTTTACCTGTGATGTAAGATCTTTGGTAACATGGTCTCTCTCAAAGTCATACATGGTGTCGACCAACCGAGGTTTGTAGAGCGTGCCTCCATTGGCAATGGCCGAGATGTACGTGGCGATTTGGAGGGGCGTGGTGTTGAGGGTTCCTTGGCCAATGGAAACATTATACGTGCGCCCGCGCGTCCATCGTTCTTTTTCCTGGGCAGAAAGATTTGTGTACGGCAGACGACCACCCCGCTCGCCGGCGAGATCGATACCGGTGGGAGATCCGAACCCAAAGGCCTGGTAATACTTTACGATACGCTCAATTCCTAACCCTTCCCGATCCGGGGTGCCGCCGCCAAACGTATAGAAGAAGGTGTTCACGGATTTGGCAATGGCTTTATACACATCCGTGCGTCCATGAGGCTTCCAGTCCGGAAAGATGGCGGGGTTTCCCGGATTATACGGATTGGGCACGACCAGTCTTCCGTCCGGATCATTGATTTCACTCTCGGTTGTTATGACATCTTCCTGAAGCATCGCTCCCGCAAGGAGTGGTTTGACCGTAGAGCCGGGCGCGTACTCGCCCTTCGTCGCTTTATTCAACAAGGGATTTCCTTCGTCGTCTTGTAATTGCTGATACTTCTGTCGCGAAATGCCGCCGATAAACGTATTAGCGTTGTAGGTCGGCAAACTTACCAACGAGAGCACCTCGCCGTTTTGAGGGTTCATGGCAATGGCGATTCCCTTACTGATTTGCTCATTCTCGTCTACAATGCTCTTCAGTTTGTTATGCGTGGTTTTCTGAAATTCGGAGTCAACGGTTAGTTGGAGCGAATTGCCCGGCACGGGAGATTTGCGTACGTTTTCCGTATCAAGCGGATCGCGAACACCGTATTCTCCGTGTAACTGGGATTCATACACTTGCTCCACTCCTCGCTTTCCGACGGTCTCATCCAAAAGATAATTTTCGTATGTTTGTTTGTCAGCTTTGGTCAGCTTGCCGGTGTAGCCGATAATATGCGAGAAGATGTTCGGATACCGATATCCTCTTACCTGACGCTTTTTTAACACCACACCTTCCAGCGAACCATTGGTTTGCATGCTGATAGCCGCCTCTCGCGACACATCCTCTGCTACGACAAGCTTTTCTTGTCCGGACCTTCCTTGGATTTGAGACTGTAACTCGCTCTTGGAATTGTCCAAGACCTGAGCGACGTTCTCTAACACAGGGGCGGAATCCTGCGGTAACTCGCCGGGAAAGATCACTACATCATAGGTGATGGAATTGCCGGCAAGAAGGGTTCCGTTTTGTCCAACGATTTTGCCTCGTTGCGGCTCGATATACGTCTTGGCGTATATGCTTGCATTTTCTTCATTCGAGCTCAACGCTTGCAGACGAAAGGTATACCCCCAAAAACCCACCATCAGGAGAAGAGCGAGCACCCCTCCTATCGTAATAGTCCACCGCATGGTCTTCCCTTCCACAAACGAGACGTCTCTCCCCTCTTTGTCGAGATAGATTTCTTCGGGAGTCAGGTCTTTGAGGTGTCTGTTCGAATGATTGAACATAGCTTAGGTCGTATGTCGGAGCCACCAGGCAAGAAACGTAGCTAAGACCACGTTCAGGACCATTCCTGCCCATATCTCTCCTCGTTCCAGGATATCGAAAAACGAGGGAGCACTAAAGAGATAGTGAAGAAGGCGAAATAAGACAATTCCTATGGGAATGGGCCACACCAGAGAGCGACCAGTGAGCATATACCACCCTCCCATGATAAGGGTCCAACTTCCCAGCCATAGGAGCAGGACGAGCGGAGGCGTAAGGGAAATCGTCCAGAGAAGATAGCCCAGCAAACACACGCCAATTGCAAACACGATCGGTCTGCGGAATAAGAACAGGGCGACCAACAGAAGCATGGCCACAAAATGAAACATTAACGGAGAGGAAATAAGGAAAAATTCCAAAACAAGCGCAATAGCGATGAGCCCAATCCAAAAGATACGATCCTTCATGATGGAACTAAAATAAACACTTCCCTGAGTTTCTGAAAGTCAACAGGCGTTTGGAGCGTTATATCATGATACTGCGTTTGGGACGAATTGACGTGCTTCACGCTTCCCACCGGCAAGCGGGCGGGGAGACTGTCCACACCGGAGGTGAACACCCTCGTGCCGGAGGTTACCTCCTCGGTCTGGGGGACCAGTTCGATATTGAGCTCTATACCGAGCGGAGACTTCAGAACCCCTTTGGAGTCTTGATCATTCGCAATCCGAACGGCCACCTTGGAATCCGGATCCGTAATCAGTTGCACGCGACTCGTCTCAGCCCGTACTTCTGCTATTTGCCCGATTACAAATCCGTTATGAATGACCGCTTGCCCCTTCGCGACGCCGGCCTCTTGACCGACATTAAGCATAACGCTACGGCGCAGATAGGTGCCGTCCCCTCGCATAGAAACGCGAGCGGAAATATAATCTTTAATGTCGGCTTGATCTTGAATGCCCAACGCCTTCCGGAGCCGTTCATTTTCTTCTTTCAGGGACATAAGAGAAGACACCTCGGCCTTCAATTGCGCATTTTCCTTTTGGAGAGCTTGCACTTCAGCATCGGACGAGGCGGCAGTGGAAGGAATGGACGTATGAATCCGAGAGACAAGCCACGCTCTCCCTGTGGGCCATACCAAAACGCCTAAAAGGAGAATTCCCCCTATTCCCACCACGATTCGTACTGATTGTTTTTGGGAGCGTTTCATACATCTGTCTTACATCTTCGGCCGCTCGCCCACATCCAGGGGAACCAGAATTTCTTGCAAACTGTCTAACTGTTGGAGAACCAATCCGCCTCCACGCACAACCGCTGTCAGGGGATCGTCACTGATATGGCATGGCACCTGCGTAACATCCGAGACCAACTCGTCTAATCCTTTTAGAAGAGCGCCACCTCCGGCCAAAATAATACCTCGTTCCATAATGTCTCCGATCAATTCCGGAGGTGTTTCCTCCACGGCGGCTTTGATCGTATAGACAATCGTCATCACGGACGCGGTAATCGCGGCACGAATATCCTCGTCGTTGACCATAATCTCGAATAATCATCTCCGCTCCTTGATCCGTCTGTTTGGCGGATCCGATCGTCATTTTCACCTCGTCCGCGGTTCGCTCGCCGATGACTAACTTGTACTGATTGCGAATGTACCGGGTAATATCCCGACTGAGTTGATCACCGGCCACGCGCAGACTTTTGGAGAGGACAATTCCCCCTAACGAAATAACCGCAATTTCGGTTGTTCCCCCGCCGATATCCACGACAATATTACCGGTAGGTTCCTGAATCGGCAACCGAGATCCGATAGCCGCGGCGACGGGTTCTTCCACCAGATATACCGCCCGCACGCCCGCTGTTTTCGTGGCGTCATACACCGCCCGCTTCTCTACCTCAGTGACACCGGACGGGATACCCACTACCACACGCGAACGCATCCGATGAAACAGGCCTCCGCGCGTTACTTTATGGATAAAATACTGAAGCATCTGTTCGGTCACTTCGTAGTCCGAAACTACACCGTTTACAAGCGGTCGAGAAGCCACAATATGCGAAGGAGTCCGACCGACCATCGCCTTCGCCTCGTCCCCGATCGCGAGAACTTGACCCGTTTTCGTATTAACCGCGACTACAGAGGGTTCGTTAATCACAATACCGCGATCACGCACGTATACCAACGTATTGGCTGTTCCCAAGTCGATCCCGATATCCTGACCGAATTTTTGCATGACGGCTTTTACCCAGGATGGTTGCGTACGTTTTGTCTGCTTCATTATTTATATTGTACGTCATATTAGGCTCATTGAAAAGACTTTCCGCCGGAAGGAATAACTATTTGTCAATTATTAACAACTCGAGTTACAACGGACACCTATAGAAAACACATGGTGTTTTTTACGGATTTCTAAGGTAACCTCCATTCCCTAACGGGTGTTTCCTCCTTAAAAGGAGGAAAACACAACCGTATATCTACGGTATATCGCGCCGCCAGGCATATATATCCATCGTATATCACAACCTCTGGCTTCCGGCTTCAGGATTCAGGCTTCTCTCCTAAAACGCTAAAAACATCAGCAGGAACGGCAAAATATGCGGGTACACCAGACTGTGTACAAACATCGAGTGTACGATAATAAGGGCGATGATGGAGAGGCCCGTTAATGCGAAGCTCCGCGTTTCTTTTGTATATTGGTCCGGACGGAAATAGATAAGAACAAACTGGAGCCATTTGTGAGCGAATACGCCCAAGAACAGCAGCATGCCGGGCAACCCGGTGGTCAACCACATGGTTAAGAGGCTGTTGTCCCGTCCGGAAGCGGTGTTGAGACTGGCGGGATTGACAGCGCGATACCGGAGCGTATTGTATCCTTGGCCGATCCATGGCGTCTGTTCGATGTCTGTGAGCGTTCGATTCCAGGACTTGAGCCGGAGTTTGGCGGTTTCGTCCACGTCGAGAGCACCTTCCACGCGTTCTTGCAGGCGGGGGATAGAAACAAAGAACAGCGCACCAACCGCAATCGCCAACAAAAACGCGCGCCACGATTTGAAAAGAAACAGAATGGTCATCCCCACTAAAAATCCTAGTAACGCGCTCCGAGAAAACGTGAGAACCAACGCCAGAGTTAAGATTGCTCCGAATCCGAGGTATCGCAGGCTATAGAGGGAGATAAGCGCTCGGGGACCGGCATCCCAATGAAAGAGAAGTCGACTGAGAACGGCAAGCAAGGCCATACCTAAGAAACCGCCCAGAAAGTTGGGGTCAAACCAGGTCGCGAGGAGGCGGCCTTGGTGCGGATCCCAGCCGTATTGGGCCATAAACGAAAAGTCTGGAACGAAAATGAGTTGCAGAAACCCGAGAAACGCGAGAACCAGAGCGGTGTAAATGAGCGTGTCAAGAAAAAGGCGCAGGGTGCCTTGCCGGTCTTCGGACATCATTTGCGTAAAAGGAAACAGCAAGCCCAAGTAAAGCGCGAGCCGTATCCAGTAGGCGAGAGAACCGAACATACCGCTCTCGACCGGCAGTTCTCCGACGTTGATCAACAAAGAGAACGCTGCGTACAACAGAAATAACACCCCAAGGATAATCGAAGACGTCACGTAGAGGGAACGTTTGGTAAGAACGGAGTGAATAGCCCATCCTCCCAGATAGAGGGGAACCACCAGATCGGTGAGGACACCGCCTAAGAGCGGAAGTTGGACAAGTTGCCCGAGGAGGACAGTGAATATAAGCAAAGCATACAGCACTCGCATAACTCGCTAGTTCGAGAGACGAAGTTTGAGTAACAAAAGCCAATGAAACGGCAGGAGAAGCGGCGTAGTCCACACCCCAAAGTGTTTGCGGAAGTAGCGACGTTGCGAGGAGTAGTAGCGTTGTTTTGTGGTTAACCGCAGCGTCTCGGTGCCGCCTTCTTCGTGAAAGACACGCAGGAGATTGGTCCAATAGTTTTGATAACCGCTTTCTGTAAGGCGTTTTCCTAAGTCAATGTCTTCCATATAAAGGAAGAAATCCTCATCAAATCCGCCCACTTCCTCAAAGACAGTTCGCGAGCAGACAAACGCGCCGCCGCTGGTCCAGTCAACCTGCTTCCATACCGTGTATTCGACCGGCTCTGAGGGAGCTTGAGGAGACGTAAAGTTTTGCTTACAAAGGCGTGGGAGCGTCAATGTTTGTCCATACTGATGAGCTTGCAGATGACCGTTTTCATTCATAAGCGTCAGTCCTACGGCTCCGGTGTGTTCGGTTTCTCGCATCTTGCTTATGACGTCCGAGAACTGACCGTTTTGCATCGTGGTATCGGGGTTGAGGAAAAACAGGTATTCTCCGTGCGCATGGTGAACTCCGACGTTATTTCCGCCTCCGAAGCCGGCATTCGTGTCATGATATACAATGCGCACTTCGGGAAACTCGTCTTTCAGAAATTCTAAATCTTCTCCGGAATTATTTTCCACGATGATGATTTCGTACGAGGTGTCGATGTGATTGGATAAGGACCGTAAACAGCCGGAAAGAAACGTTTTGGCCTGGTAAGAGACAATAATAACAGATACTTCCGGCATACGCTAGGCTCTATCTATTATATACAGCTTATATAGAAGGTCGCGCCCCGTAAAGAGGAAGAGTGTAAGCGTGAACACAAATCCCCCGATCAGAGCTTGTACGAACACGTCCCAGGGGAGCGGGAGTATTTGGGGGGGATACAGGAGACTGACCGTCATGAAGCTCGTGGCCAACACCACCTTGAACACTTGCAGGAAGTTGAGGCGCGGCGTGCGTTTGACGAACGTAAACGTAAGCACCAGATACGCAATGAAGACCAATCCTTCCGTGATGACGGTGGCAATCGCCGCTCCGATAAAGGAGTACATGGGAATCAGGAAGAGATTGAGCACAATATTGGCCACCGCTCCCAGAATAGAAGCCGCCATGCTCGGGTCTTGATACTTCGTGCTAATGAGGATATGGCCGAACATGTTACTAACGAAAATGAACGAAACAGCGACGAATAGAACTTTGAGCGCCCATTGAGACGGGAGAAAGTCATCTCCCGAGATCAGGAGGACAATGGGCTCAGCCAAAATAACGCCGCCGACCCCCACCGGAATGGCTAACGAATAGAGAATGTTGAACGCTTTATCAATAACATTTTGAAAGTTTTCGGGGGCATAGAGATAATGTTTCGTCATCAGCGGGACGAGAAGTCCCACGAACATGCCCGGGAAGGTAACCAAAATTTCGAGAATTTTATACGCGGCTCCGTAGTACCCGACAGCGGTTTGCGAGTCCATGACCGAGAGCATGAGCTTGTCGATCTGAAAATAGACGATGTTCAGGGTAATGATGACGAACATGGGGAGCGCCTTGCGCATAGTTGTTCGCCAGTACGTCATGTCCGTCTGCAAACTCACATTGTAGTACTTGCGAATATTCCAGAAAATGTAGGCGAACTGCGCCATCTGTGAGAGGACGTATCCGACAATCACCCAGGTGAGTACGAGCGAGTTGAAGGCCAGTGCGACGCCGATCGCCGCCAAGAGCCCTACGCGTGACAGAATATCACCGATCATGACTTTATCGGTGCGCAGATGTTTCTGAAATACGCCATGAAATACTTGCACTAACGACATGAAGATCATGCCAAAGGCGGCAAGCATGGTGAGAAGTTTTACCTGGGGAGTATACGGAAAGAGCCAGACCGCCGCGCTTCCAAGAAGCATAACGCAGATGACAGCGGCGAGGCGCATAGTGAAGATATTGGACACCGCGCCGTGACTGCGTGCGCCTTCGGGAGCGTCTTCGTGCTCTTCATGCTCGGCAATTTCGCGCGCCAGAATAACGTTCAGTCCCAGGTCAGCGATCATCCCGAGGACAATGACATAGGTAATAATCGTCGTGTACTGTCCGAATATTTCCACCCCCAAAAACGTGGTCAGGAGTTTGACGTTCGCGAGGCTAATAAACAGCACGACAAATTTGCCGATCACCTGAATTAACGCGTTAAATGTGAAACGTTTGGCAAAACTCATAAATACATAGCGTTGAGATAAGGAGGTAGGATATCAAACAACCCGAATTTTGTCAATGTATGCGGACACAGTAATGCATCTGGTTGTTACGAAGGAGGGTGCCCGACGTCGGAACTAGTCTGACCGGTAAGGCGTTTTGTGAGGTATTGCTGGGCAAATAGAAACGTGATCGTCGGCAGAATATAGATGCTAAGCGCGAGCGGAAGAAAAAAGTAAGAGGTGAAGAACATGAGTATCGGAAAGACGTATTTCATCTGCTGCATGGACATCTGAAGAGCTTCACCCATGCTTGGCTCGTTGGATTTTTTGTCCGAAGATTGCTGAGAGCTTTGCGTTTGCATCTGCTGACTAGTGAGTCGGAAATTCAAATAAATGACCAGTGCCAAAAGCACGGAAATCCATAAGCTCCCTCCCGAGGAGTTAATGTTCAAAAACCCGAACGCGACTTCATTGAAGGCGTCGGGGAAGTTTACCCACGAATATGCCTCAGGAAACGTGTCCGGATCATAGGCGTTCCGGGTGATCCGATTCACCATCAAAATAATCGGCAACTGAATAAACAAGATGGACAGAATGGGCACGAACATGATTAAGGGGTTGATTTCGTATTTTTGGAAAAGCTCCATTTGCTTCTCCACCATTTTTTGGCGGTCATTCTTGTATTTGCGTTGCAATTCTTTAAGTTCCGGTTGAACTTTCTGCATTTGCTGATTATTTTTGAAGCTTATTTGAAAAATGGGGAACATGACCAACCGGACCAGAATGGCCAATACCACAATCGCGATTCCCAAGTCTTCCCCAGCGATGTTGTTGTAGAGAAACGCGAGTATATTAAATAACGGCCGATACAGCACTTCATGGAAAAACGCTTGCATAAAAGAGGTTTTAGATCTTATAGAAGATAGCGCTCAGATGCCTGACCAGATCTTCGTACGGAGCATCCAGCACGCGCGCGTTGCCTATCACGATTATATCAGATGAATGCGCGAGAGACGGAATACTTTCTCGAATCGCCGCTCGGAGGCGCCTCTTAATACGGTTTCTGGTGACCGCCTTTTTTGCCGCTTTTTTTCCCACAATGACGGCGAAACGGCTTTCTTCTCGGTCTGGACTGTTACGGGCCACAACTTTACAGTACGGACTAAAAAATGCCTCTCCCGTTCGAAATACGTCTTGAATTTCAACCGGTCGCCGCAGTCGACGGTGAGAGGCTAACATGAACGCGTCTTAGGCGGTCAATTCATGACGTCCTTTCTTGCGTCGGCGTTTAATCACGTTGCTCTTACCCTGCTTATAGAGTCGCATACGCCGTAAAAAGCCATGTGTTTTTTGATGCTTTCGCTTCTTGGTTACGCGATTGCGCGTCTTCATACGAGATATTTAAATCACATATATCGAAAATATCACACACCTGCGGCTCCGTCAAGCAAATAGAATTTGGAATGTAGACTCTGGTGATATATAATACAAGTATCTATAACAAACATATGGGAGACGTTCTCGAGTGAACGTTGTCATCTCCAACAAACGTATGTCTGATACGATCCAGAGACTCCATCCGAAAAATCTCAAGCATTACGCGGAGGGAGCGCTTACCGATTTGTTGGAAGCGCAACTCTGGGTGAAAATTCTTATCGGCCTGTTTTGCGGGCTCCTCATCGGATTCGCGTTGGGGCCTACCGCCGGGATTCTCGAGCCGCAGATTAGCAAGTCGGTGGGCGAATTTTTGGCGTTGCCCGGCCAAATATTTCTGTTGCTGGTCCAGATGGTGGTTATTCCGTTAGTTGTAAGCTCGGTCATTCGGGGGATTGCCTCCAGTGAAAGCCTGGACCAGTTAAAGAAGCTGGGTGCCGGACTGGTGGCCTATTTTGTCATGACGACCATTATTTCTATCACTATCGGCATTGGTGTGGCTTCGCTGTTACAGCCCGGTACATACGTATCTTTTTATCAACAAAACGCCTCTCTGCCCGCCTCCATCACTTCTCGCACCGACAATGGTAACGGTTCCGGATCAACTGACCTTAATCCCTCCGAAATACCGAGCTCTGTGCTGTCTGTGTTTCCTGATAATCCGTTAAATGCCGCAGTAGAACAACAAATGTTACAGGTGGTCATCTTCGCGATTATTTTTGGCCTCGCGTTGGTGAGTTTGGAACCCAAAAAGTCCAAGCCGCTTCTGGACTTGTTCGGATCGGTTCAGTCAGTCTCCATGAAGGTGGTGAAGTGGGCCATGTATTTAGCGCCGGTAGCGGTATTTGGCCTTATTGCCAAGTTGACCCTTAATACCGGCCTGGATTCACTCGTCGGTCTCGGCGTGTATGTCGGCTCTACGATTTTGGCACTGGGGCTGCTCCTTTGTGTTTATCTGATCATTGTTATGCTCGTGGCGCGTATTCCGCCGTGGAGGTTTTTGGGAGCGGTACGCGAACTGCAGCTCTTGGCATTTTCTACGGGAAGTTCCGTGGCAGTTTTGCCGCTCACGATGAAAACGGCCCAAGAAAAACTGAAGGTGCGGCCGTCGACTTCGCAATTTGTCGGACCCCTCGGGGCCACGATTAATATGGATGCCACCGCGCTTTTCCAGGGGCTTGCTACCGTCTTTTTAGCTCAAGTGTACGGTATGGAATTGGCGCTTACTACGTTGGTTTTGGTTACGTTAACCGCCGTAGGTTCATCCATCGGAACGCCGGCGACGCCGGGAGTGGGCGTGGTCATTTTAGCCACCGTGCTCACGAGCGTAGGCATCCCTACGGCCGGCATCGCCCTGATTCTGGGTGTGGATCGTATTTTGGAAATGATGCGCACCTCCGTAAACGTCACCGGCGACGTCGTCGCCTCCACGGTTATGGACCGCTGGGCCGCGAGCGGCACCTCGTACGAAGAAGAAATGGAGCAAGAAAAACAGGCTGAGGAAATTCGCGCCGAAACCGGAGAGGACGTTGTCGTGAAGGAGTTTGAGAACGACAACGCTTTGTGGTCGGTGGTCGAGAGTGTAGGCAGTTTCTTCACGCGACCGTTTCGGTCGGAGAAGGAAGAGGATGAAGATCTATGGTAGATGAAAAAAGTAGCATGTAGCGGGTAGTGAGTAGCAAGGAAATAGTATTTAGTAGTTGGTATTTAGTATTAGGTATATGGTAGGATACATGTATAGCAACAAAACAAAACCCGTATGAATACCACGCCTCAAAGAAGCGCCTTCACCTTACTGGAGGTCTTGCTCGTGGTAGCGGCTATCGGTATATTAGCGGCGATAGTCATCGTGGCGATTAACCCGCAGAGGCAGTTAGGAAAGGCGCGCGACGCCGAACGGCAAAGCGAAGTAGGCACCCTCAAAGACGGAATCGAGCAGTATTCCCTAGACAAGAATGGGCAATACCCGTCGGGGATAGAGGTGAACACGTATAAGGAAGTGTGCGATACGGAAGCGGTTGCCCCGAGTAACTGCCCGGATTATTACGTAGATTTATCAGGGTTGGTGCCTGACCAGTTGGCCGCCATTCCGCGCGATCCGCAGGCTTCGGACAGCAATGAGGATATCGGATACGAAGTGGGCAAAGACGAAAACGGCAATATAGCGGTCAAAGCCTCGAACACCGAGGTAGATAATTCTGTAAAGCGAGCGGGGACGACATTAGTGGTG